>NZ_JANXNX010000030.1 GCF_025353885.1 Sphingomonas sp.
CGAGCGCGTCGCCGTCATCGGAGTCGTCGACGGTGACAAGCCGATGCTGGACCGCGCTTTGAAGGCGATTACCAACTGATCGTCGTCAATCTTCGGTGATCAGGGTGGCCCGTTTGGTTTCGGGCAGCAGGACGATCGCCAGGGTTGCCACGCCGACCAGCGCGGTGATGTACCAGTAAAAACCGCTCTCGAGGTTGATTTTCTTGAACCAGAGCGCCGCATATTCGGCCGACCCGCCGAACGCTGCGTTGGCAATCGCATAGGGCAGGGCAACGCCGAGCGTGCGAATGTGCGGCGGAAACAGTTCGGCCTTAACGAGCGCGCTGATCGACGTATAGGCGGCGAGCAGCGTTAGCGGGACAAGCAGCAATCCGAACGCGACGAGCGGCGAAGACACGATTTCGAGCGCGCGGAACACGGGCACCGACACGGCCATAGCCCCAATTCCGAACAGCAGCAATTGCGGCTTGCGTCCGAAACGATCCGCGACCAGTCCCCATAATGGCTGCATCAGCATGAACACGACCAGTGCGGCGGTCATGATGCCGGTCGAAATCTGTTTGGAAAAGCCGGTCGTGTTGACCAGAAACTTCTGCAAATAGGTCGTATAGGCGTAAAATGCTGCCGAACCGCCCGCAGTCAGGCCTACGACAATCAGGAACTCACGGCGGTGATTGCGCCAGAGATTGCGCAATGAGGATTCGGGCCGGTCGCGGGTCTGCGCCTCGAATGCGGCGGTTTCCGACAGGCGACGGCGCAGAATGTAGACGCCCAATGCCAGCCCCGCACCGATCACGAAGGGGATACGCCACCCCCATGCCTCCAATTGCGCCTCGGTCAACAGTGCCTGCAGGACGAGCAGCACCGCCAGCGCGCCGAGTTGCCCGCCGATTAGTGTAACATATTGAAAACTTGACCAGAACCCGCGCCGGTCGCGGCTCGCCATTTCCGACAGGTACGTCGCGCTCGCCCCGTATTCGCCCCCGACCGAAAGCCCCTGCATCATCCGCGCCAACACCAGCAGGGCGGGCGCCGCGACACCGGCGGAGGCATAGGTCGGCGACAGCGCAATGAGGAGCGATCCGCCGCACATCAGCGCAACCGACAGCGCCAGCCCTGCCTTGCGGCCATGCCGGTCTGCATAAATCCCCATAATCCAGGCCCCGATCGGACGCATCAGGAAACCAACCGCAAAGATCGCGGCGGCGTTCAGCAATTGCGCGGTCGGTTCACTCTCAGGGAAGAAAGAGGGTGCAAAGTAGATGGTCAACACCGAGTAAGTGTACCAGTCATACCATTCGACAAGATTGCCCGCCGACCCTCCGACAATGGATTTCAGACGTTTCGAATTGATCGACATTGCTGCCCTCGCTGTGCCGATGGGGGCCACCGGTGGCGGTTATGCGATGAAGGAGCCTGACCGCACAAGCGTGATGACTTGGCGGGCGCAGGGTCGTGCGTTACGACCGTATGATGATCTCGTTTCGTAAAGCTCTTGTCTTTGTGCCGCTTGCCATCACCGGATGCGTCGGGAAACCGGTTGCGCCGCCCTTGCCTGCCCTGGTGTACAGACCGCTGCCGCCGCCCGTCGCGCCCGTCGCCAACTGGGAAAATGGCAGGCTGACGCCGGGGATCTGGACCTACACCAAGGACGCCCGTGGTGGTCTCGCCCTGTATGGCCTGCCGGGAGGCACTGCAGCTCTCAGCCTCCGATGCGACATGACGACACGGCGGATATTTGTTTCCCGGCGCGGAAGTGTCGCTGCCCAGATGACCTTGCGCGCAACATCGGGTGCGCGCGTCTATGATTCAAAGCCTACCGCAGGAACGCTGCCGTATGTTGCCGCCGAACTGTCCCCTGCCGATCCCCAGCTCGATGCCGTCGCATTCAGCCGGGGCCGATTCCTGGTTGGACTGGCGGGAGCGCCCGATGTTGTCGTGCCCAGCTGGCCCGAAGTCGCGCGCGTGATCGAAGATTGTCGGGGCTAAGACCGTCGGTGCACGGATAAAAGTCCAGAACTTGAATCATGACGGTATTTATTTTTTTGCACAAGACTTGATCGGCGACTCATGATGAATCATGTTCCATCTGTGTCCAACGCAGGATACGGCTTTTTCAACTAGCGAAAGGAGGTGATCCGATGTCTCATGGTTCAGCACAGGGGTCGGGTAGTTTCGTTCGGGGGATGCGCAGCCAGGGGTAATCCTATGGCCGCCCATGGTCTCCCGGGCTTGAGATATATCTCCGGCCGCTGACCATGTTAGGGGTTGCCGGGCCTGCGGGTCCGGCAACCTTTTTCATTTCTGCTTCAGTCTCGCCATGAAGAATCCGTCCAGGCCCGGCTTCGGCAGGATGCGAACCCAGCCCTCCGGCGCAGGGACTAGGCCCAGCGGCAGTTCGTGCGCACTGACCGGATCCACCGTCAGGCCACTTGCCGCGATAACTTCCTCGCCTTCCTCAGGTTCCATTGAGCAGGTTGCGTAAACCAGACATCCGTCGGGTTTCAGCCATCGGACAGCGCGGGCAAGCATGCGACCCTGTAACGCCGACAGTGACGCAATGTCTTTTGCGCCGATGCGGTGCAAGACATCGGGATGGCGCGCAAAAATGCCGGTAGCGGTGCATGGCGCGTCGAGCATGATGGCATCGACCGGAGCGGGGGGCTCCCATGCCATGACATCGGCTTCGACGATGTCCGCGGCCAAGGCTGTCCGGCTAAGGTTTTCCCGAAGGCGCTGGATGCGACCCGAATGCTGTTCGACAGCAATGACGTTCCAACCCGCCGCGGCAAGCTGCATGGTCTTGCCGCCCGGTGCTGCGCACAGGTCGAGGACGGTGCGGCCGTTGCCCTTGCCCAATAGCGGGACGGGGATCTGGGCCGCGATATTCTGAACCCAGAAGCGGCCCTCGGCATAGCCGGGAAGTGCGATCACGCTGAGGCCGCGCGGCAGTCGGCGGTGGCCGGAGGCAAGCTCTTCGCCTTCGAGCCGGGTTTCATTTGGGTCGCGGAGGGCCAGGTCGAGCGGGGGCGGCGCGGCGATGGCGCGGGCGGCGTCTGCAACGGCTTCGGGGCCCCACGCCTTGGTCCAGCGCGTCACTACCTCGGCGGGAAGGGTCGGGATTTCGGGGAGCATCGCGCCGCGCCTGATCAGCGTGCCGAAAACGCCATGCACCAAACGGCGCGGACCGCCGAGAACAAGCGGCAGCGCGGTCGCGATGGCGGCATGGGGTGGGGTGCCGAGAATGAGCGCCTGGGTGAGCGCAAGGCGGAGAACACTGCGCGCCTTCACGTCCTGGGGGAGTTGCTTTTCGGTGGCGGAATCGATCAATGCGTCAAGATCGGGAAGATGGCGCAGGACTTCGGTCGCAATGGCGATGGCCAGCGCGCGATCTTCAGGGAGCGTCAGATTACGCGTCGCGTGGATAACCGAGGTGTCGAGGCGCTGGCCCTGCCGCAGGACGGCGTCGATTAAGCGGAGCGCAGCAACCCGAGATCGGGCTCCGGCAATTTCCCCCTCCGGACTTGAATTGGTACGTTTAGGCTCCGACTTGTTCACTGACTATCCTGTACTGAAAGCTGATCGCGATGAATGGTAACCGTCCGGCTCACATCAAGCCGCCCGCCGACCTGCCGGCAAATACGCCTGTGCCCGAACCCAAGCCGATTGTCGCTCAGGATGAGTCCGGGGGGCCAAAGGGCCTGGAACCAACGCGGTACAACGATTGGGAGAACAAGGGAATCTGCTGGGACTTTTAGGCGCAATCCTTCAAGAAGATCTGCGAAACAGTGAGGGCATGGTTTCCTCGCCTAGTAACACGGTTGCTCAGCCCTCACCTTTTAGCGGACGCGACATCAGAGCGGCCACGACTGCGTCGACCTTTGACTCACCGGTCAGTAGCGCGCAAACCGCGTCGACGACAGGCATGGCAATGCCGCAATCGTTCGCCGACTGGGCGAGGACCGGGGCCGTAAATGCGCCCTCCGCGACGCTGGCACGGTCGGCCAACAGCGATTCGGCCGATTCCCCCTTGCCTAGCCCCACGCCCAGCGAAAAGTTGCGTGACGCAACTGACGAGCAGGTCAGCACCAGATCGCCAAGGCCCGACAGGCCGCTGAGGGTTTCGGCCCTCCCACCCCGGGCGATTCCATAACGCACCATTTCAGCAAATCCACGCGCGATCAGGGCGGCGCGGGCGTTTTCGCCCAGCCCAGCCCCGGCCACGACCCCACAGGCGATGGCTAGCACATTTTTGACCGCGCCACCGATCTCTGCGCCCACAACATCCTCCGAAGCATAAGGTCGGAAATTCGGGCTGGCGAGGCGCTCTGCGAGCGCACGCCCGATGTTTTCGTCAACACAGGCCAAAGTGACGGCGGTGGGCAGGCCGCGCGCGACTTCTGCGGCGAAGGTCGGGCCGGAAAGGACCGCAACCGGCGCGTGCGGATGAACAGCGTGTGCGATTTCAGACATAAGCGCGGCGGTTCCGGCCTCGATCCCCTTCGCGCACAACACCAGCGGGCGGGTGTCCGCGGGGGTTTCAGACAGCACCGCGCGAAGATGCTGTGCTGGTGCCACAACCAGAAATGCGTCGCTGGCTGACAGGTCAGCAAGCGATTCAGTAGCGGTGATTGCAGGAGACAGCGCGATACCAGGGAGAAACTGCCGGTTTTCATGTTCGCGGTTGATCGACGCCACGACGTCGTGCTCCCGCGCCCACATCATGACCGGATCGCCACCCGCTGCCGCGACCTGAGCCAGTGCCGTGCCCCATGCGCCGCCACCAATCACTGCTATTCTCATGCCTTCACTCCCGCACCACGCGCTTTTTCCGCGAAGGGGTCGAGCGGCCACCGCGGATAAGCCGGCGTGTCGAGAGCGTCGCGATAGCCAGCGTTAAAGCGCTCGATCCCGGCCCAGGCGATCATCGCGGCATTATCGGTGCAGAGCCATAAAGGCGGCGCCACGAAGGGAAGTCCCCGCGAGGCTGCCAGTGCGCCGAGAGCGTTGCGGATCGCGGTGTTCGCGGCAACCCCGCCAGCGACGACCAATGCAGTCGCGCCCTGTGCTGTGGCCAAGGCGCGGGCAGTTCGGTCGACCAGGCAATCGACAACCGCGGATTGAAAGGATGCGGCAATGTCTTCAGGCCGATATTTTCCCGTATCGCGCGCGCGCAGTACGGCGCTTTTCAACCCGGCGAACGAAAAATGTGGCTCGAGCGATCCGAAGAGCGGGCGCGGTAGCTTTACCGCGCTGGCATCACCCGCTGCGGCGGCACGTTCGACGGCACTGCCACCGAAGCCGAGCCCCAACAGCTTGGCCGTCTTGTCAAAGGCTTCTCCCGCCGCATCGTCGATCGTGGTGGCCAAGCGGTGGTAGTTGCCGACACCGCGCACGAACAGCAACTGGCAATGGCCGCCCGAAACAAGCAGCAACAGATAAGGAAATTGCACGGTCGCATCGGCGAGGCGCGGAGACAGCGCATGACCCTCAAGATGGTTGATTGCCAGCAGGGGTTTACCGCTGGCATGGGCAAGCGCCTTGGCCGTGACCAGGCCCACCATGACGCCACCGATCAGCCCGGGTCCGGCAGTTGCCGCGATGGCGTCGAGATCCGACAGCGCGACCTTGGCATCGGCAAGCGCAGCCTCGACCAATGGGACCAGTACCTCGACATGAGCACGCGCGGCGATTTCGGGAACGACGCCGCCATACGGCGCGTGTGCTGCCTCCTGCCCGGCAAGGCAGTGGCTTAAAACCACCCGGTTACCGTCGACCACGGCGGCAGCCGTTTCGTCGCAACTCGATTCGATGCCGAGTATCAGTGTCATCGCACTTTCGCCTTCATCGCCAAGCCGCTAGCACGCGCGAATGACCGCCGCCACCATCCGTCTCGGTACCAGGGGTTCACCCCTTGCGCTCGTGCAGGCGCGGCTGACGCGCGACGCCTTTTGCGCCGCGCACAATTGGCCGCCGGAGCGGGTCGAGATCGTGCCGGTGATGACTGCGGGCGACCGGATTCAGGATCGCCCCCTGGCGGAAATCGGCGGCAAGGCTTTGTGGACCAAGGCACTGGATAGCGCACTGTTTTCAGGCGAGATCGATTTTGCGGTCCACTCATTGAAGGATGTCGAGACGCTGCGGCCCGCGGGGATAACGATCGCGGCGATGCTGAAACGCGCTGATGTGCGCGACCGGCTGATCGGCGCGCCATCGATTGCGTCGTTGAAGCACGGCGCGCGGGTGGGCACGAGCTCCCCGCGCCGGGGTGCGCAATTGCTCAGGCTGCGGCCCGACCTGGTCGTCTCGCCGATCAGGGGTAATGTGGCCACCCGGCTGGCAAAGCTGGCGGCGGGAGAAGTCGATGCGACCCTGCTGGCGGCGGCGGGGCTTGACCGACTGGGCCAACCGGACGTTGGGGTCGCGATAACGGTCGATCAAATGCTCCCTGCCGCGTCGCAAGGAGCGATCGGGGTCGAATGCCGGACCGAAGATGCCGCGATGCGCGCGCTGTTTGAAGCCATTGACTGCAAGTCGACGCGGGCGGCAGTTTGCGCCGAGCGCGACCTGCTGGCGGAATTGTCGGCCGATTGCCATTCGCCGGTCGGAGCTTTCGCAGAGGTGCGTGACGGAATATTGATTCTGACAGCCGAGCTACTGACCGAAGATGGCAGGCTTTACGTGCGCGACGAGATCGCGATCAACGGTCCCGACTCAGCGGCATTGCTGGCACGCAGGTTGCTCGACGATGCACCGTCCGAATTACGGGCCTTGTTCGGGAAGTGATGCGCCCGCTGCTGATCCTCCGTCCGGAGCCTGGAGCATCGGCGACGGCGGCCAGGGCTGGAACAATCGGATTGGGAGCAATGGTTCGCCCGCTGTTCGAAGTGCGCCCCGTTCGCTGGTCGGCCCCCGTTGCATCGCTGTTCGATTGCCTGCTGTTGACGAGTGCCAACGCCGCGCGGCTGGGTGGCGCTGGCTTGGCCGAATACCGGCGCTTGCGCGTATTTGCCGTTGGGGATGCGACTGCCGATGCCGCGGCGATGGCCGGCTTTGCCGATGTTGTTGCTGGAGCAACCGATGTCGCGACAGTGACTGGCCTGATGGCGAATGCAGGCCACAAAAACGTCCTTTATCTGGCCGGGCGCGATCGGACGACGTTTGCAGTGCCGCCCTTTCACCTTCACGTTGTCACAGTCTATGAAAGCGAGACATTGCCCCCGCCGGACATCGGTGAGCCAGCGGTCGCGATGCTTCATTCCGCGCGGGCGGCGCGGCGCCTTGCGGCAATCCTGCCCCGCAAATCTTCGGTGACGATCGTGGCAATCAGCCAGGCCGTGGCAGACGCGGCGGGGCCAGGCTGGCAGTCGGTAACGGTCGCCGTTGAACCCACGGACGGCGCGATGCTGGCACTCGCTGCCAGTCTGTGCAAAACGCAAGACGACTAGGCGACGGAACCGGGTAGCACGATGGCGAGCGACTATAACGAAACGGCTTCATCCTGGCAGGACAGCGTCCCGCCCCGGCGTGCGCCGCCGATGCGCAGTGCGCTTGTCATCGCATTGCTGGCCTTTCTGGCTGGATCGGTGGTCATGGTGTGGATATTCACCCGCTGGGCCCCAGCGCGAAAGCTGATCGGGGCGGCGCCGGTTGCGTTGGTTTCGTCAGTAGCGCGCCAGTCCGTTGTCCCGGTGCCCCCGGCGAGCATTGTCCCGGTCCCAGTCGGTCCAGCGAATGTCGTTCAGGCACAGTCGGCAACGGTTGACATGCGCGTATCGCAACTGGAGGAGCGCATTGCCCGGATCGACCTGCGCGCAGCGGCCGCAGCGGGGAACGCGAGCCGGGCGGAGGGCCTGCTGATCGCCTTTGCCGCGCGCCGGGCAATCGATCGTGGGACCGGCCTCGGCTATGTCGAGGGACAGTTGCGCGATCGATTCGGCGAGACCCAGCCGCGCGCGGTGTCTGCAGTGATTGCGGCAGGGCAGCAGCCGGTGACGATCGCCAATCTGAAACAAGGGCTCGACCGGATCGCGCCTAATTTGTCCAGCGGAACACGGAGCGAAAGCTGGTGGGCGGCAACTCGCCGCGCACTGTCGACGCTGGTCATCGTGCGCCGTGAAGGCACCCCCGCTCCCGCCCCGGACGAACGCATTGCCCGGGCGCGCCTGATGCTCGACGGTGGGCAGGTCGACGGCGCGCTGGCTGAAGTGGCACGCTTGCCGGGGCAGGCGATGGCTGGCGACTGGATGACCGCGGCGCGGCGTTGGGTCGAGGCGCACCGTGCACTAGACATCATCGAGGCCGCCGCGATCATGCCGCCGCCGGTAGTCGTACCCGTCACCGATGTCGGGGTTGCGCCTCCGGCCACAGCCGCGCTTCCGACCCCATAATAGCGCTCCGTCTACGGACCAAACTTGTTTCACCGGCCATTTTTTTTCCGCAGGAGCCAGTTCCGGTGCGGAGCATCTGGCGGTGCAGCGGGTTAACATGATTTATTTGCAGACAAAAGGACGTACGAAGTGACGATCGAAGCCGAATGGTGGGACTATGATTCTGCCGAAGATCTTGCCGAAGCCGTTGCCGGGGATGTCGGCTTCATCATCGATTCGGCACTCGACGCGCGCGGGTCTGCGTTGATCGCTTTGCCGGGCGGCAAGACGCCGCTGGCGGCGCTGGAGTTGATCAGTCAGCAAAAACGCAGCTGGAAGCATGTCACCATCGTGCCGACCGACGATCGCATCGTCGACGTTACCAGCCCTCATTCAAACGTGGCGATGCTGGCCAAGATGTTCTTGCCCAAAGGCGGCCGCGTGATCCCTCTGACCGGAGGCGCAACTGCTGCCGATTACAAAATGAGCGGAAAGGCCGCCGACGCCCGGCTGGCCGACCTGCCGTGGCCGATCGACCTCGTCTGGCTGGGCATGGGCAGCGATGGCCATGTCGCCTCGATTTTTGCTGGTCCCGACCTCGACGAGGCGCTAAACGGCCCAAAAGAACGCCGTGCGCTTGGCGTCATGCCCGATCCCCTGCCTGCCGATGCGCCGTATCCGCGCGTAACCTTGAGCAAGGCGGCGATCCTGTCTGCGCGGACGGTGTTGATGACTGTCACCGGAGACGACAAACGGGCCCTGCTGGAAAAGGCGATCGAGGACGGCGCACTGTCGCTGGTTCCAATCGGGCGAGTGCTGGCGGACTGCGAACTGCCAATCGACATTCACTGGGCGGCCTGAACCTTGAGCGCGCACGGGTTGCCCCACGAAAATCACGGTCATTCGGGTAATCATAAGGGCCATGATCATGCGGACCATAGCGGCGGTCATAGCCACAGCCATGCGACTGCGAATTTTGATTTGGCCTTCCTTATCGGAATTTCCCTGAACGTCGGTTTTGTTGTGCTCGAAGCGATTTATGGGTTTGCCGCCAATTCGATGGCACTGCTGGCCGACGCCGGACACAATTTGTCCGACGTATTCGGCCTTTTGATGGCCTGGGGCGCGGCGGCGGCCGGAAAGCGCGCTGCATCGAAGCGTTTTACCTACGGCTGGCGCAAGTCGTCGGTGCTGGCGGCGCTTTTTAACGCAGTGTTTCTGCTGGTTGCGGTCGGCGCTATCGCGGTTGAGGCGGTGCGGCGTTTCGGCGAACCCCAATCGGTCAGCAGCACTACGGTAATGGTAGTCGCGGCACTCGGCATAGCGATCAACGGCGCGACCGCTTTGTTGTTCGCGCGGGGGCCGGCAGGCGACATCAACATTCGTGGTGCCTATCTCCACATGGCGTCCGATGCCGCGGTGTCGGCAGGGGTGGTCGTGTCAGGTTTTATCATCGCGCGCACCGGTTGGGCGTGGCTGGACCCGGTGACCAGCCTGGCGATCGTGGCGGTCATTGTCTTTGGCACCTGGGGACTGTTACGCGATTCGGTAACGATGGCGATGGATGCGGTCCCGCCGTCGATCGAACCTGGAGCAGTGGAGGCGGCGCTGGGCAACCTGCCTGGCGTGGCCCAAGTTCACCACATGCACATTTGGCCAATGAGCACGACCGAAAGTGCACTAACTGCGCATCTGGTGACACCGGAAGGCCAGCCAGGAGATGCATTCCTTCGCGACGTATGCGCGATGCTAAAGACGCGGTTCGGAATCCAGCATGCGACGATACAGGTAGAGATTGATGAAGCTGCCTGCGCTTTAGGTGCGGACCATTCCCACTGAAGAGACTGACGACCCTCGGGCAGTGAACCACAGGCAAAGCCCCTGTTCTAGGTCCTCGCGAGAGCGCGCCCGGCGGCGCTGGTGCAGAGGTGATATAGCGTTGCTAAATCATCTCGCACTGCGCGTGGAGCGGGCGAAGGGATTCGAACCCTCGACCCCGACCTTGGCAAGGTCGTGCTCTACCCCTGAGCTACGCCCGCTCGAGCGTCGATGAAGACTGTCTGAAGTCTCCGTCGGGTAGGGCGGCGCTGCTAGCAGAGGGTTTGACGAGGCGCAACCCCGTGCGTTTTGACCCCTTTGCAAAGGCTCTCCCAACGGGGTGTTTGGCCCTTTCCCCTTGGCAGAGGCGGCGCAAACCCCACATAAGGGCAAGGACGATAACGGAGAATCATGTGGCGACGCTGGGATTGAGTGCGGCTGACCGGGAACAGATCGAAACATTTCGCAGGGATGTGATCGAGCCGTCGATGACCAAGCTCGTCATCCTGGATTTCTGGGCCGAATGGTGCGGTCCGTGCAAGGCATTGTCGCCAGTGCTCGAAAAGGTGGCGGCGGATTACGCGACGAAGGGCGTCATGCTCGTAAAGATCGATGTGGATGCTAACAAGGCAGTCGCGGCTCAGTTCCGCGTCCAGAGTATCCCGACCGTCTACGCGGTGTTCCAGGGACAGCTTGTCGCCGACCTGACGCCCGCGCGGACAGAGGGGGCACTGGTCAAGCTGCTCGATACGATCTTGAAGAAATTGCCGATCGAAGGTGAAGAACAGGCGCTGGAAGCCGAGATCGAGCCGTTGATCGCTATGGGCGAAGAGGTTCTTGCAGCAGGCGATGTTGAGCGTGCAGCGGCGATCTTTGCGCAAATAGTGGATATGGCCCCCGACAACCCTGCGGCTATCTCTGGACTGGCAAGAGCGCTGACGGCGAGTGGGCGGGTTGACGAAGCCGCCAAACTGCTGGGCGCGGTAGCCGTCGAGCTTGAAAAGGATCCGGCGATCGCCCGCGCGCACTCGGCGCTGGCTCTGGCGCGGGAGGCAAGGCCGGTGAGCGATTTATCCGGGCTGGAGGATGAGGTCGCGGCCAACCCGGACGATCACGACAAGCGGTTCGCGCTGGCGGGCGGCCTGATGGCAGCGGGCGATCGCGATGGCGCAGCCAATCACTTGCTGACGATGATAGCCGCAGATCGTGACTGGAACGAGGGCGCGGCAAAGGCTCAGTTATTGAAACTGTTTGATGTCGTCGGTGTGATGGATCCGTGGGTTTCGGGTCAGCGACGTCGGCTGTCGGCAGTGTTATTCACATGACCGACGAACCCGGGGTCTTGCAGCGCATTTCGATTTTTCCGCTGGGTGGAGCCCTGCTCTTCCCCCGCATGCAATTACCGCTTCATGTTTTCGAACCGCGTTACCGGGCGCTGATCAGCGATGCGATGGCGCGCGATCGTAAAATCGGCCTGATCCAGCCGCGCATCGTGCGCGCCGAGGATGATAATGATACCCCCAAGCTGTTCGACATCGGCTGCCTCGGCAAAATCGCGCACGTCGAGGCACTCGACGATGGTCGTTACAATATCGTGCTTGAAGGGCTGGCGCGGTTCCGGATGACGCGCGAACTCGACGTCACGACGCCATTTCGCCAGATCGAGGCTGCGATCGAGATCGACGATCGGGACGATACCAATCTCGCCCTCGCACGCCGCGCCAGCCTGGAACATGAATCGCGACGTTTTGCCGATAGCCAGGGCTATGCGGTCGACTGGGAAGCCGTGGCGAGGCTCGACGATGAGTCGCTGGTCAACGGCATTGCTCAGATCGCACCGTTCGACGCGGCGGCAAAACAGGCATTACTTGAGGCAACTTCGCTGGCCGACCGTGCCGACCTGATCGTGCAACTCATGCAGTTCTTTGGGCGACACGGCGGCGAGGAGCGGGTTACGCTCCAATAGTCAGACGGTTGCACCCTGCAGCAGCTTTGGCAGCGCGCCGGTCTCGCCACGCGCTTCTGCCATGAGCATCGACTTCAAGGGAACGATCCTCTGCACCGCGCCAATGCCCAGCCGCCGGACAGCGCGTGCCGATCGACCAGGAATGCCAAAAAGACGCGTCAGCGTATCGGTCGCGGTTGCGACCATCAGCGTGTCGAGACTGCGCCAGGTTTGATAGCGGGCCAGTAGCTGTGCATCACCAAGGTCGAGGCCGAGGCGACTTCCCTCGACCAGCACTTCGACCAGCGCGGCAACGTCCCGAAAGCCGAGGTTCAATCCTTGCCCGGCAATCGGGTGGATACCATGTGCAGCATCACCAACGAGCGCGAGGCGTTCGGCGGTAATCACAGCAGCATGGTGGAAACTTAAAGGGTAGGACGAGCGTGGGGCAGCGGCGGACAATTCACCCAGCAAGCCACCAGTGCGCTTTTGCGCTTCGACGGCAAAGGCGTGGTCGCTGAGTGCCAATAACCCCGGCGCGTCCTTTGCAGCGACTGTCCACACAAGCGCCGAGCGGTGACCAGGCAGCATGGGGAGCAGAGCAAACGGACCGGCCGGGTAGAATATCTCATGCGCCACATTATCGTGGGGGAGGCTGTGTTCGAATGCCGAGATGATCGCGACATGATCGTATTTCCACGTTGCGGTGCGGATGCCCGCAGCCGTGCGCGTCGACGAGTTGCGACCGTCGGCGGCAATCAGCAGGTCGGCGGCAACGGTGCTGCCGTCGTCGAGCGTCGCATGAACACCGTCAGGACCTCGCGTCACTGACACGGCGCGACCCGGTGCCTTCAGACTCACATGTTTGGCGCCAAGCACAGTTTCATAAAGCGCCCGCCGGACGAGGCGATTTTCCACCATTGTGCCCAGCGCCTCGCCATCGGTCGGCGTGAAATCGAGTGGGTTTCTGGTCAGCCCATCACGCACCTCGATGCGGCGAATTTTGCATCCCTGGCCTTCCAGCCGCGACGCGACGCCGACCGCCTGCAGCATCCGCCAGCTGGCCGACGCAATGGCACTGGCGCGGCCATCAAAGGCCGCGTTTGCAGTTCCCGCCGGATCGGTGGGATCGACAACCACCGAAGTCAGCCCGTGGGCGTTGAGAGCGAGGGCGGCCGTCAGCCCGACAAGGCCACCACCAAGGATTAGGACATCTACGCGCTGCATCGGCTGCTTATCGCACCCCGGCAGGCATCGCGCCAGCGGACTCTTGACGTGGAGTCACCCGAAAGCGCATGGTAAATGCGAACGAAACGCGCACAGATTCATCGTCGAGCAGAAGGGTGTCATCATGAGCAGCCGGGCGGTCGCCATTCGTCCCACTTTACGCGAGTCGGTAAAACGCGGTGCCGTGCGAAGCAGTGCGCTGGGCGGGGCGATCGCCCTGATTATTTTTGCGCTGTTGCTGGCGGCGTCGCTTATCACTTACCGGCCGAGCGATCCGTCCATGAATACGGCTGCGGGCGGACCAGCGCGGAACCTGGTTGGTGCGCCTGGTGCATGGGTGTCGGATTTCCTGCTTGGACTGCTTGGTCCCGCAATAATCCTGTTGCTGCCGGTTATTGTCGTGACGGCAATCCGCCTGTGGCGCGACGTGCCCGTTAGTGGCTGGCGTCGGCGCATGGCGGGATCGAGTCTTGGCATCGCCATAATTGCAATTGCACTTTCGCTGTTTCGCGATGGCGCAATGACCGGACTTCCTGCAGGGCTTGGCGGCGTGATAGGCCTGACGGGGAGTAGTGCGATACAGTGGGCCAGCGCGCTTGTGGGCAATCCCGGGATAGCCGAAGTAATTTCCTGGACAGTGATGGCCATATTCGCAGTTGTCGGGATCGTCGTTTGGGCAAAA
The DNA here is from genome assembly GCF_025353885.1 of Sphingomonas sp. Classification (GTDB taxonomy): domain Bacteria; phylum Pseudomonadota; class Alphaproteobacteria; order Sphingomonadales; family Sphingomonadaceae; genus Sphingomonas_O. The sequence continues at coordinate 14,042 of NZ_JANXNX010000030.1, forward strand.
AGCCTCGATCTCGACCAAGCGGAGCGGGCATTCCTATTCAGGCGACGCGAACGTGCGCGCCTCGAGCCAAAACCCGCAGTTCCCCCGGTACCGAACCGCATCACTGAATCGACACCCCGGATTACCGCTCCTTTGGAGGACCGTCCTCGCCCCGTTATTGCCGACCGTGCGCCCGCCGCATCACGGGCCAAGGGCGAGAAAGAACGTCAGTCGAGCCTGGCGCTGAGGGACAAGTACACCCTCCCGACGCTCGATCTGCTGACCCCACCGCCACCATCCGGCGGGCCTGTCATCGACAAGGCCGGACTCGAGCGTAATGCGCGTCTGCTGGAAAGCGTTCTAGAAGACTTTCACGTCAAGGGATCGATCGTCGAGGTTCGTCCCGGTCCGGTTGTCACCATGTACGAACTTGAACCGGCCGCCGGGATAAAAGCCAGTCGGGTGATCCAGTTGGCCGACGACATTGCGCGAAACATGTCGGCCCTATCGGCGCGCGTCGCAACCATACCGGGCCGTAGCGTGATTGGTATCGAACTGCCGAACGCCCGGCGTGAGTCGGTTGTGCTGCACGAACTGGTTGCAAGTCAGGCGTTCGAGGACCAATCGGCACAGCTGCCGATCATCCTGGGCAAGAACATCGCCGGAGATCCGGTGATCGCAGATCTTGCGCCAATGCCGCATCTGCTGGTCGCGGGCACGACCGGTTCGGGCAAGTCGGTTGGACTGAACGCGATGATCGTGTCGCTGCTGTATCGCCTGACGCCTGACCAGTGCCGGATGATCATGATCGATCCCAAAATGCTTGAGTTATCGAGCTACGAAGATATTCCGCACCTCCTTTCACCAGTTGTAACCGAACCCGCGAAGGCAATCCGCGCCTTGAAATGGGCGGTCGAGCAGATGGAGGAACGCTACCGTATGATGGCGTCGGTCGGCGTTCGTGGACTTGCCAGCTTCAATGACAAGGTGCGTGCTGCCAAGGCCAAAGGCACCCGTCTGGGGCGCCGCGTGCAGACGGGCTATGACGCTGAGACCGGTCAGCCACTGTATGAAGAGGAAGCACTCGATTTCGAAGTGCTGCCGCAGATCGTTGTGATCGTCGACGAGTTAGCCGACCTGATGATGACGGCGGGCAAAGAAGTTGAATTCCTCATTCAGCGCCTCGCGCAAAAGGCGCGCGCGGCCGGCATCCACCTGATCATGGCGACCCAGCGACCATCGGTCGATGTCATCACCGGCGTTATCAAGGCAAATCTTCCCACGCGCATCAGTTTCCAAGTTACGTCGAAAATAGATTCGCGCACGATTCTGGGAGAACAGGGTGCCGAACAGCTGCTTGGCAAGGGCGACATGCTCTACATGCCGGGCGGCAAGCAGATCGTCCGCGTCCACGGCCCCTTCGTCAGCGACGAGGAAGTGAAGGCGGTTGCCGATCACTGGCGCGCGCAGGGACGGCCGGATTATATTCAGGCAGTCACCGAGGAGCCTGAGGATGGCGGATACACACTGGACGGTGCGCCCTCCGGCGAAGACAGCCCCGAGGATCAAGCGTATCGGAAGGCGCGGCAACTCGTCGCCGAATCGCAAAAGGCATCGACGAGTTGGCTGCAGCGGCAACTACGCGTTGGCTACAACAGTGCTGCCCGTCTAATCGAACGTATGGAAACCGACGGGTTGGTGAGTCGCCCCGACCATGTTGGACGTCGCGAAGTCCTAATGGATACCGACGGCAGGCCACTTTAGCGGCTTGGTTCAGAACGGGTTAAAGCGACCCGCTGCAAACTTGCCAACGAATTTATGGAGATTGAGCGTGATGTATCGCCTGTTCGTGCCCTTTGCGCTTTTTGCTTCCGCTGCGGGCGCACAAGTCACGCTGCCCGCGGTAAACCCCGATCTGACTGCCGTTTCAGCGCACCTGAAAGCCGTTCAAACCATGACGGCGGACTTTGCGCAAACGGATCGCAGCGGAAAAGTCCTGACCGGCCAGCTTACGCTTAAACGACCAGGCAAAATCCGATTCCAATATCAGGCGGGAGTACCGATCCTGATTGTAGGAGATGGAAAGTCGCTGACTTTTATCGACTATTCGGTAAAGCAGGTATCACGCTGGCCGATTGGAAATTCTCCACTTGGAGTGCTGCTCGACCCGTCCAAGGATCTTACCCGGTTTGCGCGTATACTCGATACCGGTGACAATCGTATCGTGCTGGCTGAGGCGCGTGACCCCCGACATCCTGAATACGGTGCCATAACCTTGGCGTTTGCGCGCGAGCCCGGAGCGCCTGGCGGGATGCGTTTGCAGGGTTGGGTTACACTCGATTCACAAAATAATCGAACCTCTGTGCGCCTTAGCAATCAACGCTTTAACATACCGGTGAGCGACGGAGCGTTCGCGTGGCGCGATCCGCGCCCGATAGGGCCCCGTCAGTAGCGGGGGCGTTCATATTCGCGACAGGTATTGGCCAGTAGAACGACCGGGCAGCCATCAAGCGTCGAATTGCCGGGATTTCCCCTGTTGACCGTCACTTCGCCTTTGTGGCTCGCCTGCGTGACGAACGCCGGTCGACCCTCGCTCCACGCCCCCGGAGCGGGGGTCTTTCATTGTTCCGGCATCATCTCCTGAGCAGAGTTTCGGCTATGGCGCGGGGCCTCCTCCGTCGCTACATCGCCCTTATGAATAAAACGCTCAAGATCGCGTCCTGGAACATCAATTCGGTCCGTTTCAGGATCGGGATCGTCGAGCAATTCCTCCGGCAAGAGTCGCCAGACATCCTGTGCCTGCAGGAGACTAAGGCGATGAATGCGGCCTTTCCAACTCAGGTTTTTCGCGAAGTTGGTTTCGTGCACCAGATGCTCAACGGCCAGCAAATGCATCATGGGGTCGCCATCCTATCGCGGATTCCTTTGGTCGAAGATGACCGCCTCGATTGGCAGGCCAACGGCGAGGCGCGGCATGTTGGCGCCAGGCTGCCGAACGGGGTGCGGCTTGAGAATGTTTACGTTCCAGCGGGCGGCGACATCCCCGATCGCGAACTCAACCCCAAATTCGGCCAGAAACTCGATTTTTTCGAAAGAATGACGCGTTGGTCCGAGACGCTGGTGGGCCCGACGCTGCTGGTAGGGGATTTCAATGTCGCACCGCTCGAAAGCGATGTCTGGGGGCACAAACAGCTGCTTGACACGGTCAGTCATACGCCGATCGAAGTTGAGACGCTGGGCCGCCTCCAGAAGGCCGGCGGCTGGGTTGATCTCGGGCGCCAATTCGTGCCTGCTCCCGCGCGCCTGCACACCTGGTGGAGTTATCGTGCGAAGGACTGGGCAGCCTCGGATCGTGGACGCCGCCTCGACCATATGTGGGCCACGCCCGATCTGGCTGAAAAAGCCGTTGCGCACAGCGTCCACGAGCCTTGTCGTAGCTGGGAAAAACCGTCCGATCACGTCCCGCTGGTCACTGAGTTTGCATTCTGACCGCCGCCCCTGCAGACCCTCGTGCGGCAGCCCGGGCAATTGACGCGCTTCGCCGTGGCTGGGTCGTCGCGATCAACCAAACGCGCGTGTTGGCGATCGAGACGGCGGATGATCAGCGACTTGCCGCTTTCGACCCGGAAACGCACGCAGACATCCTGCTCGCCGGCTCGCGCGCTGCCACGCTAAAGTTGACGAACCAGCGTGATGCTGCCGACCCCGATCGTCCGGTTACCGTGGCACGGGTTGCTTGGCTGGATCTGCCCGCGGCGCGCGCGCTTGCCGATCCCGCCACCGATCTGGCACACCCACTACAAGGACCGTTTCGCGCTGTCGAAACGAATGACCCCAAAGCGGCTGCGGCGGCCCTCGAGCTGGCGCGCCTTGCGGGTATTCTGCCGGCGTTCTTCATTGCGACGCAGGGCGATACGGATACGACCGTCACCTTGGCCGATATCGCTGCCTATGACTCTTCTGACCGTCTGGAGATCGTAGCGCGAGCACGGTTGCCGGTAGAGGCGTGTGAGTCGGCCGAGATCGTCGCATTTCGCAGTCCAGAGACAACGTCCGAGCATGTCGCGCTCATCCTTGGCAAACCCGACGGCACAACGCCGCTGGTGAGGTTGCATAGCGAGTGCCTGACCGGAGATGTGCTGAGTTCGTTAAAATGCGATTGCGGTCCGCAACTTCATGCCGCACTTGCCGAAATCGCAGCAAGTGGCTGGGGAATCCTGTTGTATCTGCGGCAGGAAGGACGCGGCATCGGGCTGATCAACAAGCTGCGCGCCTATGAGCTACAAGACCAGGGTTTTGATACCGTGGACGCAAACCTGCGACTGGGTTTTGCGATAGACGCTCGCGATTTCGGCGTCGCTGGCCGGATGCTTTCACTGCTTGGCCAGTCCTGCATTCGCCTATTGACCAACAACCCAGCGAAGGTAGCAGGGCTGGCAGCATCGGGTATTACCGTAGTCGAGCGCGTGAGCCACAGCGTGCCGCCAAACCCGCACAATGAGAAATACTTGGCGACCAAGCGCGACCGCACGGGTCACCAACTCTAGAATATCAAGCGTCTGACGTCGTGGAAATCACTGGCGATGGCGTCCACCCCGATCGCGCGGAGCCGGTCTGCATGGTCGGCCGAACAATGACTTCCCCCGCAAAATCCGATGACATGCGCTCGCGACGCCACTGCGGCCGTGGCGCCCACTGGTGAGTCTTCGAGTATGACCGAGCGAATAACCTCGACGCCGAGCGCCGCTGCTGCGTGAAGGTAGATATCCGGCGCGGGCTTGCCATGCGTCACATGCTCGCGGCCCGAAAAAATCATATCCCCGAAAATGTCGCTGATGCCGAGATGTTCTAGATGACGGACGATCCACGCGCTCGAACTGGAGGAGGCGATGGCTTTGGGGAAGCCGGTTGGAAGCGAGCGGACAAAAGCGACTGCTCCGGCAACCTCCTCAATCCCCTCACGCATCACCCGCGCATCTTCCGCAGCGCGCGCGTTCTGGAATTCCGTAGACATGGGGCGACCGGTCCAGCGTTCGATCGCAGCGATAAAATCTTGCCCTGCGAGTCCCATGAAGTGCGCCATCGATTCTGCCGGCGTCGTTGGGTGCCCTGCGCCCGTAAGATATTCGGCGATCTGCTTGTTTCCCGCATATTCGCTTTCCAGCAGGACGCCGTCGAAATCAAAGATGATGGCATCAAATTTCATGTCCGAGCGCCGAACAATGCCGTGCCGACGCGAACGTGAGTCGCGCCGATCTTCACGGCGCTTTCGAAATCACCCGACATGCCCATGCTCAACCCGGGAAAGTCATGGTCGCGTGCAAGCTTTCCCAACAAGGCAAACCAGGGCGCAGGTTCCAAATCGACGGGCGGAACGCACATCAGGCCAATGACAGGGAGATCCGCTTCGCGCGCTTCGGTCAGCAAGCCCGGAAGATCGGCCACGGTGCACCCTCCTTTGTGCGCTTCCTCAGCCAGGTTAACCTGCACAAAGCACTTGGGCCTCTTGCCAGACTTGTCCATCGCCCGCGCAAGTGCCGTGACCAACGAGTGGCGGTCTACCGAATGGATGAAGTGCGCAATTTCAACGGCGTCCTCAGCCTTGTTCGATTGCAACTGGCCAACGAGGTGAAGTTTGATGTCCTTGTTGAATTCAATTAGCGCTGGCCACTTTTCCTGCGCCTCCTGCACCCGATTTTCACCAAAATGGCGTTGGCCTGCCGTGATGAGCGGCTGTATTTCCTTGATGGTCCGCGTTTTGGAAACGGCGATAAGGGTCACATCCTCGCTATTTCGGTTCCCGAACGTCGCGGAGCGTGCGATGCGATTGCCAACGTCGATAAGGTTGGAAGCAGCTTCTTCAGTCATGGCGCTGCGCTATAGAGGGGGCCATGCGACACCGCCACCCGCTCCCACGAATCTGGTTGATGACCGACGAACGCATCAACGATATGACGGCTGCGATAGCGTTATTGCCGCGTCGGTCAGGCATTGTCTTTCGTCATCATAGCCTGGAACCACTAGCGCGCCGGACCTTGTTCGATCAGGTTCTGAAGCTGGCAAGACGCAGTAATCATGTTTTGCTCCTGTCAGGTACACCGCAACAAGCTCGACAATGGGGGGCTGCTGGCGCGCACAATCGGTCGCGCCTGATCTCACAAGGAATTCGCACCGCCCCGGTCCATAATGGTCGCGAGTGCGTCGCCGCACTTCATGCGGGAGCGGACTTGATTTTCGTCTCGCCTGTTTTTGCCACACGTTCGCATCCGAGCCAGTCTCCCCTGGGGCGAGTTCGATTGGCGATTGTGTCAGGTCCCGTCCGCTCGCGCACAATTGCGCTCGGCGGGATGAGTGCAACACAGGCCAGAACCCTGTCTGCCTTGCGACTATTCGGCTGGGCGGCAATCGACGCTTTCAACCCGTGTTAAAACTTAAAGGCAGTTCCGATATACACCGCTTGGCTGTCACGACGGTCGTCGGTTAGCTCAAGACGGTCGCGTTCGGGCGCGCGATATCGAACGCCCGCCGTCAAGTCGAGATTGCGACTGAGGCGAAACGAGCCGCCAAGATCGAGGGAATAGGCTGCCATGCCGCTGCTAAGCGCCCGTGGCGTCCCGGTAATAGGGTGTTCGTTACCAACAGCAAGTCGCGTGGTCCAACTTTGCGCATTGTAGCTGACACCAATGTCCGCACTTTCGCGGCCACCCATCAGACCAAGATCCACCTTTGCCACGTCGCTGGACACGGCAAACCGTTTCCAACCGACGGCGACACCCAGGTTATAGGCAACTGGCGCTATGCTGGACGAAGGGGCGCCGACGAGGGCAAAACGCTCGCCGCCCGGCACACCCAAATTGGTTCCAGCCCGGACGGCAACGGTTACCGATCGATTGAGGCGGATGCTGGCGCTAGTGCTGGCCGGTGTGAAGCGGAAACCGCTGCCCGAGAGACCACCACGTGCAAGCACGGCAGCCAGCCGAGCGTCGCTGCTGGCGGGCGTGAAAGAACCCAGGCCATTGCGCGTAGTCAAAAGGACCTTGGGCTTTACCGCGCGCAAATCGTTGGATGCGCCAAGAGCTGGCGACAATGCGAGGGCCAGAGCGACGAGCGCGCCTCCTGAAAACCCCAACGTCCAACCCCGCCTACGCACGACTCAGCAATCCCTTTGTTCCATGTCGCTACATAGAGGGCTTGACCCCTTCTACCAACGGGTCCGGCCGTATTTATCCATACTGTGACTTTAAACGCACAGATTGCGAAGCAGGGGAACGCCCGTCGCTTGCGGGAGGCGTGAAGCCGGTATAACGCACCACTATCCGTCTGAACAACTTTATACCAAGGATTTTCATGGCCCGCCGCTCGTCCATCGCGTTCGTCATTGCCATCGTTTCGCTCACTGCGGCATGTGGGGGGCACAAGTCGCGTCCCAGGGCCGAGCTGGCGCCATCGCAGGTAACGACGATCGGTATCAATTCATACTTGTGGCGCGCCGCGCTCGACACGGTTTCGTTCATGCCGCTCCTACAGACCGATTCCAACGGTGGCGTCATCGTAACCGATTGGTATGTGAACCCCAGCGCGCCCGGTGATCGCATGAAGTTAACCGTGACTATTCTCGACCGTGACCTGCGTGCTGATGCAGTGCGCGTTGCCGCTTCTCGCCAGATACTGACAGCGGGGCAGTGGGTTGATGCTCCGGTACAGGCTGCCACCGTCCAGAAGCTTGAAGACATTATCCTAACCAAGGCGCGCGACCTGAGACGCAACGCCGTTTCCGGCTGATCGAACAGTGAGTTCATCGACCGGAAATCCGTCACCGGGAAGTTCGCGTTTTAATCCGCTAAAGGCGGACTCGCGCTGGCAAGCGGTCTGGGAAAAGCAGGAGACATTTGTTGTCCCTGCCGGTGTTGCGGCCACCGATGACGTGGTCAAACGCGCTTATGTACTTGAGATGTTTCCCTATCCATCCGGGCGCATTCATATGGGCCACGTTCGGAATTATGCGATGGGCGACGTCGTCGCGCGCTACAAGCGGATGACCGGCCATATGGTGCTCCATCCTATGGGATGGGATGCGTTTGGAATGCCCGCCGAAAATGCGGCGATGGAAAAGAAAGTTCACCCGGGGGCTTGGACGCGCGCCAACATCGCCACGATGCGTACGCAGTTGAAACGTTTGGGTCTGTCGATCGATTGGACGCGCGAGCTGGCGACTTGCGAGCCTGATTATTACGGGCATGAGCAGGCTTTGTTTCTCGATCTATACAAAGCCGGGCTGGTTTATCGTCGCGAGTCCTCCGTAAACTGGGACCCTGTCGACATGACAGTGCTGGCCAACGAACAGGTCATCGACGGGCGGGGTTGGCGGTCGGGTGCGCTGGTCGAAAAGCGGAAGCTGAACCAGTGGTTTCTGCGGATAACAGATTTCGCCGAAGAGTTGCTGGATGGGCTCGACACACTGGAGCTTTGGCCAGATAAAGTTCGCCTGATGCAGGAAAACTGGATCGGAAAGTCCCGGGGACTGAAGGCAAGCTTTGCGTTGACTGACGGGTCGCAGGATATCGACGTTTTCACCACGCGGCCCGACACAATTTTCGGAGCCAGCTTTATCGCCGTCGCGCTTGAGCACCCATTGGCCGTTCAACTCGCAGAAAATCGCTATGCCTTGCAGCAATTTATCGAGGAATGCCGCCTTGGTGGAACGACTGCGGCCGAAATAGAAACTGCTGAAAAACTCGGCTTTGATACCGGGCTCAGTGTTGTTCATCCGCTTGATCCGGCACGAACGCTACCGGTATTTGTCGCTAATTTCGTGTTGATGGATTATGGCACTGGCGCAGTCATGGGTGTCCCGGCCCATGACCAACGCGATCTCGAATTTGCCCGTAAATATGATCTTCCGGTTGCTCGCGTAGTAGCCGATGGCAAGATGACGGACTCTGTGTTCAAGGGAACCGACGCTTTTACCGGTCTTGGCACAATGGTAAATTCTGGCTTTCTGGACGGCATGTCCATTGACGACGCGAAAGCGGAAATCGTTACACGCGCTGAGCGTCAGGGCTGGGGCGAAGGCCAGACGCAATATCGCTTGCGAGACTGGGGGGTTTCCCGGCAGCGATATTGGGGCACTCCAATCCCTATCATTCACTGTAGCTTCTGCGGTGTATTGCCCGTTCCACGCAGCCAGTTACCGGTCGTGCTGCCAGAGGACGTCAGTTTCGATATCCCTGGCAATCCGCTTGATCGCCATCCCACCTGGAAAAATGTTCCGTGCCCGAATTGCAATGAACCTGCGCGGCGAGAGACCGACACGCTCGACACGTTCGTAGATTCTTCGTGGTATTTCATCCGTTTCGCAAGTCAGCCAAAGGACCAGCCCTTCAATCACGCGGAGGCCGAACAATGGCTTCCGGTGGGCCAGTATATTGGTGGCGTAGAACATGCGATTCTTCATCTGCTTTACGCTCGTTTCTGGACACGGGCGCTAAAGCACATCGGGCGGCTTAATGTTGCGGAGCCTTTCGAGGGCTTGTTTACCCAAGGAATGGTTACTCACGAGACTTACAAGGATGGGGACGGAAAGTGGCTGGCCCCCGACGAGGTCAGCAATGGCAAGGTGATCGCGACGGGCACACCCATCACTCCTGGTCGCATTGAAAAGATGTCAAAATCGAAGAAGAACACTGTCGATCCCGGGCCAATTCTCGACAGTTACGGTGCCGATGCCGTGCGCTGGTTCATGCTGTCCGACAGCCCGCCCGAACGTGATCTTGAGTGGAGCGAGTCCGGCATTGAGGGAAGCTGGCGTTTCGTTCAACGTTTGTGGCGCTTGTTCGAGAGCGAGAAGGGCAATCAGGGGAGTGACAAGACGGTCGACCGCGCCCTGCATCGCGCGATCGCTGGGGTCGCAACTGACATCGACGCGCTTCAATTCAACAAGGCGGTGGCCAAAATCTATGAATTGACGAATGCCTTGGAAAAAGCCGCCCCTTCGGCATCGCGCGACAATGCGATCGTGAAGCTCACCAATTTGATTGCCCCTATGCTGCCACACCTTGCCGAGGAAGCGTGGGAAAAGACAGGCGGCAAGGGCCTAGTCGCTGATAAGCTTTGGCCAATTGTCGATTCATCGCTGCTTGTAGATGATGAAGTTACCATTGCTATTCAGGTTAATGGCAAGCTGCGCGACACGATTGTCGTGACCAAGGGAACATCGCGTGAAACGCTTGAAGGCCTAACGTTGACGTCCGATAAGATAATTAAGTTTCTTGCTGGAACCATTCCTAAAAAGGTTATCGTTGTGCCAGATCGTCTCGTGAACATTGTAGCATGAAGCGATTTCTAGCCATTGCGGCGTTGGCTTCGCTATCGGGCTGTGGGCTTCACCCACTGTACGCGGGCGGATCGAAAGGTGCAGTCTCACAAGCGCTTTCGGGAATTTCCGTATCCCTAATCGATGGCAAGGCCGGCTGGTTGATGCGCAATGCTCTCAACGACCGAATGTCGGCATCGGGGCCTGCCCGTTACCGGCTCGATGTCACGCTTGACGACAAAATCGAGGGATTTGGCGTTCGTCGCGACGACGCGATCACGCGTGAAAGGCGCACCTTGCGCGCCCGTTTCCAACTGGTCGATGTAAGCAAGGGCACGGTGCTGCTGGATGCGACAGCGGGTTCGGATGCCGGCATCGATGCTGTCTCTTCCGAATATGCTACGATTGCTGCAGAGGACACGGCGCTGGAAAACTTGACCCAGACTGTTTCCGATCAAATCGTAGCCCGCCTTGCCCTATACGCACAACGGTCCGGAGCCCAATGACGAAACATCGGGTACGATGAAAGTCAAAGAATCTCAAATATCGCGTGCGCTCGACAATCCTGACGGCGCGATCCGCCTTTACCTGCTATATGGTCCCGATGATTCAGGATCGCGTGCGCTAGCGGCACGACTTGACCGAGCAATGGGTTCCGATGCCGAACGGATCGATCTGGCAGGCGCCACCCTTAAAGAAGATCCGGCTCTTCTTGCTGACGAGGCCGCGTCAATCTCTCTTTTCGGGGGGAAACGTTATATCAGAGTGACGGGCGGTGACGATTGCACGACGGCCGTGCAGGTGTTGCTAGAGACTGCCACGACAGGTGATCCCGTCGTGTTGGTAGCAGGCGCCTTAAAGCCATCCTCAACTCTTCTGAAGCTGGCCTTGGCCGACGCGCGCGTGCTTGGCTATGCCAGCTACAAACCAGAGGGCAGCACCGCCGATGAGTTGGCTATCACATTAGGCCGCAGCTATGGCTTGCGTCTGTCCAAATCAGCAGCGCAACAGTTGGCTACAAACTGCCTCGTTGACCGCGCAATTATGGCGCGCGAGCTGGAAAAGATCGCCCTATATCTTGATGCCGCCCCGGACCGGCCCCGTGATGCCGACGTCGAAGTGCTCGACATGATCGGAGCGGGCCTGGACGAAGCCGATACGGGGCTGCTGGTTGACGCGGTGCTCAGCGGTAAACTCCCGGCGCTCGCGGCAGAACTAGCTGCGATGACCGATGGAACGGCGGGACCAATACCGATGCTTCGCGGCCTTTCTCGTAGGTTGCTAATGCTAGCCGGCATGCGCAGCGAAGTTGATCGGGGGAACAGTGTTGGCAGCGTGTTGGGCGCGGCCGGAAAGTCCATTTTCTATAAGGAAAGGGACGCCGTGGCGAACCAATTGAGCAAGTGGACTTCGCCCCGCCTTCGAATCGCGGCGGGGCGAGTGTTTTCGATCGAACAGTCGCTTAAAAAACCAAAATGTGCTGGCGAAGTGTTGGCGGCTGATGAATTCATCGCGATCTCCCGCGTGGCAGAACGCTTAAGCTAAATCCTCTCGCCGCTAAGACGCTGGCAAATCATATCAAGTTGATCCAGCGTCGCGTAATGCAGGGCGACACTACCGCCATTCCCCGCATGCGTAATACCGACCTTTAACCCCAGCAAGTCCCCCAGTTGCCGTTCCAACATGACAAGATCTTCGTCTTTCTTTGGACCCGTCATCGATTTATATTCCAGACCTGCAGGCTTTTTGGCCCGCTTCGCCAGTTTTTCGACATCACGGACCGATAGTCCCTTTTCAACTATTTGATCGGCAAGGTCTTTGGCGTTTTCGACACCGAGCAACGCTCGTGCATGGCCCATCTGTAAGCGCCCCTCGGCTAACATGATCCTGACCGGAGGAGGCAATTCGAGCAGCCGCATGAGATTCGCAATATGGCTACGCGATTTATGGACGATCTTGCCAAGAGACTCTTGGCTATGACCAAATTCGCGTGTCAGGCGAGCGTAGGCCTCTCCTTCTTCAATAGCATTAAGCTCCTCCCGCTGGATATTTTCGATTAGCGCCACTTCGAGAACCGTGCCGTCATCGTAATCTTTTATGATGGCCGGTATCTGGTGAAGCTGTGCGCGTTGAGCCGCTCTCCAGCGACGTTCGCCGGCGACAATCTGAAACTTGTTCCCTATCGACCTGACGACAATGGGCTGAAGTACGCCGCGTAGAGCGATCGATGCTGAAAGTTCGGCAAGTGCGGCATCGTCGAAGTGGCGGCGCGGCTGACCTGGATGTGGAGAAATGTCTGCAATGGCAATCTCCCTCACGCCATTGTCTGCGCTGCCCGGTTCGCGTGCGGCCTCGCCCAACAAGGCCGAAAGCCCGCGCCCAAGCCCCGGTGCTTTACGGCGTAGTGGGAGTGGCTCGACGCTCATGCGGCAACCTTGCTAGCCATTGGCAAGCGGGCCATGAGTTCGCGAGCAAGACCCATATAAGCTTCTGATCCTGAACATTTTATGTCATAGATCAGAGCGGGTAAACCGTGGCTCGGCGCTTCCGATAACCGAACATTGCGCGGTATCACAGTTTTAAAAACTACTTGGCCAAGGCAAGCTCTAACGTCTTCTGCGACCTGCTCGCTTAACCGGTTGCGCCGATCATACATGGTTAGGGCCACGCCTAGAATCGATAGACTTGGGTTGAACTTAGCGCGAATTCTCTCAACGGTTGAGAGCAGTTGCGACAAGCCTTCAAGAGCAAAGAATTCGCATTGCAACGGCACCAATAGCGACTGTGCAGCAACCATGGCGTTGATCGTCAGCATTCCCAAAGACGGGGGGCAATCGATCAACGCGATATCCCATTTCCTCGATGGCGACGCGTCGAAGGCCTCAGCCAAGCGGTGTGTCCGGTTTTCATATTGCACGAGTTCTACCTCCGCGCCCGAAAGATCAGCGGTCGAAGGTACGATATCGAGGCGAGGAACTCTGGTGGAAATCACGGCTTCGGCCAGTGAACAATCCCCAGTGAGCAGTTCATAGCTGGTGCGAATACGTTCCGACTGGGTAATGCCCAAGCCTGTAGATGCGTTTCCCTGCGGGTCCAAGTCGACCAGCAAAACCCGCCAGCCCATGGCCGCAAGGGCAGTGGCGACATTTATCGCAGTCGTGGTTTTGCCAACCCCCCCTTTTTGATTAGCCACCGCAAGACAGATCATAAGAGCCCCCGCCGGGAGATATTGTTCGCCACGATGATCGAGCTTGTCGGATCTGTCATGCTTGGTTCCAGTCGGAACTTACCGTGCCACGTATGTTTGGCGGACGCCAGTTCTTCTGCCGCCGTACGCCCCTTTGGAAGTATCCAAAGGGTGGCCGCAGACGAAAATCCGTGGGCCAAAGACAATGTCTTTTCTAAAGGGGCAAAGGCACGAGCTGAAATGGTAGCCGCCGGAAAGGGCTTGACGCGCTCAATGTTAGCGCCTTCGACACACACATTGGTCAGGCCAAGCGAGCGCACCACTCTATTCAAAAACTCATATCTTAGTCGACGCTCCTCTACGAGAACGACGTTTTCGATCCCACACGCTGCTATCACAAGACCAGGGAAGCCTGCGCCAGTGCCGAGGTCGAGCCAGGGCCCGACGACTGAAAACTTTAATAGCTGAAGAGAGTCGACGATATGACGGTTCCAGATGTCACTTAGGGTTCGCCTCGATATTAGGTTTTGCTTGATGGATTCCGCAGCAACCTGATCAACCAGCCCAACCAACAACGCAAATGTTTCACGTGAAACATCCACTCCTGCAGCACGGCACAGTTCAGCTCGCTCCATCAAACCATCAACCGAGATCGGGATGCGATCAATATTGTTACGAGTGCAGCAGGCGTAATGCCTCTTATCCGGCGTGCTTCCCCAATCGTATTTGGTCGACTCGCCTCCAGCCTCTCACGCATCTCCGTTGAAAGCCCTGCAAGCGCGCCATAGTCAAAATCAGGCGGGATGTTCGCGAGTTCAGCCTTTGATACAGACTTCATTTCTGCCAATTGGCGCGCCACATAAGGGGCATAAGCAATATCCTCGAAGACTTCTTCTAGCACCGTGTCACTAGGACCTGAAGGAGTGAACTCGTTGTGGAATCTATCATAAGACCATCCTTCCTTTCGCACACGGTCCCCGGTGGTTCCCAAACCTTCGACGCGGCCCACATAGTCGTTCACTTGTCTCAGTGTTGCTTTTCTGACGCTCCACCATTTGGATCGCTCTGGCCCAATGCACCCGACTGCAATCCCTTTGTCGGTCAATCGAGTCGCGGCATTGTCAGCGCGCAATTGAAGACGGTATTCTGCGCGAGCGGTAAGCATGCGATAGGGTTCTGTGACTCCCTGAAGCACTAAGTCATCAACCATGACGCCGATATAACTCGACGACCTGTCCAGCAAAAAGGGTTCCCTGTTCAAGGCATGAAGCGCTGCGTTCAATCCCGCTAGCAAGCCCTGAGCAGCAGCTTCTTCATAACCAGTAGTGCCATTCAACTGGCCCGCAAAAAAAAGCCCATCAATTGCCCTGAGGCCAAGGCGGTGATCCAAAACCCTGGGGTCTAAATAGTCGTATTCCACGGCGTATCCAGGCTCAATAATCTTCACATTCTTAAGGCCGTCGATAGTCTGTAGCATGCGAAGTTGAGTTTCGAATCCCAATGAGGTGGACAGACCGTTTGGATAGATCAGTCTCGTATTCAAGCCTTCAGGCTCAAGGAAAACTTGATGCCCCGTCCTGTCACCAAATCGAACAATCTTATCCTCGATCGACGGGCAATATCGCGGTCCCTGCCCCTTGATAGCTCCGTTAAATAACGGTGACTCACTCACAGCATTGCGGACGATATCGTGTGTTTCGGCGTTGGTTCTAGTCACAGCGCAAAACAACTGGGGCAACGAACGCCGCTCTAGGGGCGACATTGACCAGTTCATCCCATCTGAGGGCTGTTTTACCAACTGGCTCCAATTAATCGTTGCACCATCGAGACGAGGGGGTGTTCCCGTCTTCAAGCGGCCCATCGGAAAACCAAGGGCTATCAATTGCTCTCCTAACAAGCTTGCCGACCGCTCACCTACTCGGCCGCCAGCCTCCCGCTCGTCGCCTCTGAACATCCTCGCTCGGAGAAATGTCCCCGTGGCGAGAAGCACGGCAGGGGCTGAGAGCGTGTCACCGTCTTCTAACGAAACGCCAGTGATCTTGTGACCTTCGATAATAAGCGCTCTGACCACTCCCTCAACAACGGTAAGATTGTCGAATTCCGCCAGAAAGCCCTGCACGCTGGATCGGAAGCAACGCCGATCAGCCTGAACCCTTGGCCCCTGCACCGCTTTGCCTTTTGACAGATTGAGCATTCGATAGTGGATTGCTGACCGATCGGCGGCACGACCAATGATCCCATCCAGAGCATCCACTTCCCTGACGAGATGTCCTTTCCCCAAACCTCCTATCGCCGGGTTACAAGACATCATTCCGACTGACTTTTTTGTGAAAGTGACGAGGGCTACTGTCACACCCAGTCGGGCGGCAGCCGCCGCTGCTTCAACACCAGCGTGACCTCCACCGACAACAATCACTTCAAAGCTATTCATATCCTGCCGTTAGAACGTGCTTCCAAAATGTCAAAAATGTTCCACGTGAAACATTATTTGCCGATGCAAAAAGCGCCAAACAACACATCAAGCAACGCCTCGGAATCATTGCCGCCAGTCATTTCGCCCAGCGAACGACGCGATAAGCGCAGATGTTCTGCAATAATGAGTTCGTCTTTTTCATGCTCAATAAGTCCAAGCGGGCAAAGCATCCTACGCAAAATCTCACGGTGACGGTCGTTCAGTGCTACCGCGTCGAGAGGTGGCAGCAACGATCGCGCGATAGCTTTCACTTCTGCCATCAACAAATCCATTCCTGCCCCTGTGGATGCGGAAATCGACATTCCGGAAGTGGCAGTTTCAATGTCAGATTTCGCGGAAACGTTGACTATGGGGACCAAGGTGTCTCCCTGCCAGCCTCCTAACGCGAGGATTATGTCCACGGTGTTGATCTGCGCAATTGCCCGCGCAATTCCGATCTTTTCAATTGAATCAAGGCTATCTGCGCGAATTCCAGCAGTGTCGATGAAAGTAAACAATATACCATCAACATTTACGGACCCCTCGATCACATCCCGGGTTGTGCCAGGCGTGGCAGACACGATCGCGGCATCTCGATCGAGCAGTCGATTGAACAGGGTAGACTTCCCGGCATTGGGTGGCCCCAGTATCGCAACCCGAATTCCGCCGAAAAGTCGTTCGGCCGGAGGTTGCTCCAGCTTCTGCGAAATGTCAGCGATCAACACTGCTGCGCCATCCTGGATTTCCTTTCGAAAGTTTCCCTCGACGTCATCCTCATCGCTAAAATCAATCGCAGCTTCGGCTAGGGCGGAAAGTCTCAGCAGGTCGTTCCCCCATGACTGCGCGAGCCGCGTAAGCGACCCACCAATCTGTGCAACGGCATTACGTCGCTGTGCCTCGGTTTCGGCACCGAGCAGATCGCCTAGGCCTTCAGCTTCTGCTAAATCAATCGCGCCGTTTTCAAACGCCTGCCTCGTGAACTCGCCCGGTTCAGCCGGTCGTAATCCTGATTGTTTGCTAAGCGTCTCGAGTACGATCGCAACGACCGCTCTTCCACCATGGAGGTGGAGTTCGACGACGTCGTTGCCAGTCACGCTGATTGATCGAGGAAACCAAAGCACCAGAGCATGGTCGAGTGTGAGGCCTATGTCTGGGTCTCTCAATCGTGCCATTGTGGCGAGACGGGGCGCAGGAGGTTGCTTGCCGGTCAAACCGGTCAAAACAGCCAATGCTTCAGGACCACTTATCCTGATGATAGCAATGCCGGCAGGCGGTGAACCACTTGAAAGTGCGTAAATTGTCTTCCGGTGAGTCATTTAATCAACGCTTTGCGGGTCCGGTTACCTGTTCGAGCAACTGCTGCCACACTTTCATGCCCGTCTCACCCACCGGCCCCCAGTTCTTCATGAGGGACTCTATCGTCTCAGACGACATCCCATTTTTCATCGCGTCCTGCATCTGGGCGATATAGGCATCATGCACTGGCGTCAGATCGGGTAACCCCATAAAGCGCCGCGCTTCTTCGGGTGTACATTCGACTTCGACATTGACTTTCATGAGGTGATCCTGTTGCCTGCGCTGGGCTTATGATAGCCACCGATCAAGCTACATGACCATAGGTCAAAGACCAAACAACCGGCGGGTCAGCGGCGAAACGTCATGCCACCCCTCAACGATCATGCCTGAAGCCACATACAATATTGCCACCAAACCAATATAGGCAATCCAGTGGTAACGTGCGATCAGGCGAGCAATGAGATTTGCAGCGAGGCCGGTCAACGTGACGGAAAGCGCAAGACCGATAAACAACACCGTAGGATGTTCGCGCGCCGCGCCTGCCACAGCCAGCACATTGTCAAGACTCATTGACAGATCTGCGATCGCAATCTGGATCGCTGCCTGCGCAAACGTTTTTGACCGCAGGGGACCCTCGATCGCAACCGTATCGGGATCATCCGCTATCACCGAAGCCAGAGCCGGATGAAGTTCCCTCCACATTTTCCAAGCTACCCACACCAGAAGCAGCCCTCCGGCAAGCAAAAGGCCGGTTATTTGGAGCAACTGGGTCGCGATCAGGGCAAAACCGATAAGACAAACCATTGCCATGCTAACGCCAAACGCCAATACTCGTTTGCGTTCGTTAGCGGGCAACCCTGACGCCAATGTGCCCATGACGACAACATTGTCGCCAGCCAATGTTAGATCCATTAGGATGACCTGGCCCAAGGTCGCGAGCCCAGCAGTCGTAAAAACGTCGGCTAGATCAAGTGTCATCGTTTTTAGAATTCACGTCACGAAGCTTATGAGTTCATGCTGTCGAAGAAATCTTCGTTAGTCTTAGAATCCTTCATTTTGTCGAGCAGGAATTCCATCGCATCGATAGTCCCCATTTGCATAAGAATACGACGAAGCACCCACATTTTCGACAGCTTGTCCTTAGCAACAAGCAATTCTTCTTTCCGCGTACCCGATTTTCCTACATCCAGTGCGGGGAAGACGCGCTTGTCAGCGACCTTTCGATCGAGGACAATCTCGGAATTGCCTGTACCCTTAAATTCCTCGAAAATGACTTCATCCATCCGGCTGCCGGTATCGATCAGCGCGGTCGCAATAATAGAGAGCGAACCGCCTTCCTCGATATTGCGCGCGGCACCGAAAAAACGTTTCGGACGCTGCAAGGCGTTGGCATCGACGCCACCTGTTAACACCTTGCCCGAGCTGGGTACGACAGTGTTGTAGGCACGTCCAAGACGCGTAATCGAGTCGAGCAAAATGACGACGTCCTTCTTGTGCTCAACCAAGCGCTTAGCCTTTTCGATAACCATTTCGGCGACCTGAACATGCCGCTGGGCTGGCTCATCGAACGTCGATGATATGACTTCACCTTTTACTGAACGCTGCATGTCGGTGACTTCTTCGGGTCGCTCGTCAACAAGCAGAACAATCAGGAAAACTTCTGGATGGTTATCGGTGATCGCTTTGGCTATATTCTGTAGAAGTACGGTCTTGCCGACCCGGGGCGGCGCCACGATCAGGGCGCGCTGCCCCTTGCCTTGCGGTGAAATGATATCGATCACCCGCGCCGACTTATCTTTGACGGTCGGATCAAGCGTGTCGAGGTTCAGTTTTTCATCGGGATAAAGCGGTGTCAGATTGTCGAAATTGACACGGTGGCGGACCACCTCTGGATCATCGAAATTGACCGCTGTCAGCTTGGTGAGTGCAAAATAACGTTCGCCGTCCTTTGGACCGCGAATTTCACCCTCCACCGTGTCCCCAGTCCGCAACCCATGTTTGCGCACCTGATTGGGTGAAATGTAAATGTCATCTGGACCTGCCAGATAATTAGCTTCTGGACTGCGCAGAAATCCAAAACCATCCTGCAAAACTTCCAGCGTACCGATGCCCATGACCTGTTCACCATTGTCGGCCTGGACTTTCAGAATGGCGAACAGCAAATCCTGCTTGCGAAGCGTCGAGGCGCTCTCCACATCAAGCGACTCTGCCATTTCCACCAGTTCGGCAGGCTTTTTTTTCTTTAAATCTTTCAAATGCATAATATGACTTTCGGGAATTTATTCGGTCATTGATGCCGAAGCAGCGAACCAAGGACTGGTGCTGGCAGCGCGAACCGAGCGGTTGCGTTGCTGTCGCAAGTAAGCTTGGCGCCCACCTTAGTCAATCGTCTCAAAATGGCTTGATGATGACCAGGAACACAATGACCACGACGGTGATTCCCGGCACTTCGTTCAGCAGCCGCAAGGCGTTGCCACTCAGAAGACGCTGGCCCCTTGCCAATGTACGATGATAACCAACCAGCCAGCCGTGGTAGCCGGACAGACCGATTACAAACAGAAATTTGAGCTGAAACCACTGTTGGAACGCCGCACCACTGCTGACCAGCAAGGCAAGTCCACACGCCCAGACGGCGATCATTGCCGGATTGAGGATAATTGAGATCAACTTGTGTTCGCGACTTACCCAGATCGCGTTTTCCGGTGATTCTGGGTCGGCTTCCTGATGGTAAACAAGATAACGCGGTAACATGAATAACCCGGCCATCCAGAAAATCACAAAGATGACATGCGCGGCTTTTACCCAAAGATAAGCACCACCCAGAAAACCGATCATCCCTGCAATCGCTCCAAAACGCGCTCGACATGGGCTATCGGCGTATCTGGCAGAATACCGTGGCCCAAGTTGAAAATATGGGGCCGCCCGGCAAAGGCCGCAAGGATCGCGTCAACCTCTCGGTCCAAAGCCTCGCCACCGGCAATCAGGGCAAGTGGATCGAGATTGCCCTGGACGGGCAATTCCGGTGGCAAGCTTCGGTGCGCCCATACCGGATCGACCGTTTCGTCGATGCCGATCGCGTCGACCCCGGTGCCGATCGCATAGGCTGCCAGCTTTCCACCCGCGCCTTTGGGGAAACCAATGATAGGCGTTTCCGGATGAAGAGCGCGCACCTCATCAACTATGCGCCGGTTGGGGGCGATCACCCAGCGATCAAACTGGGCGGGTGACAAGCTGCCAGCCCAGCTGTCGAACAATTGCACTGCTTCGACACCAGCCCGAATCTGGCCTGAGAGGTAAGTCACAGTTGTTCGGATTATCATGTCAATTATCGCGCCAAATGCTGCCGGATCACGATAGGCAAGCCGTCGCGCCTCTGCCTGATCGCGACTGCCCCGTCCGGCCACCATGTACGTTGCGACCGTCCAGGGGCTGCCGGCAAACCCAAGGAAAGTCGTTTCCGGAGGTAGGGCGGCACTTACCCGTCTAACGGTCTCGTAGATAGGTTGCAGAAGCTCTGGCGCGCCTATGAGTGCACTGATGTCGGTCTCAGCCAGCCTTGGCGCAAGACGCGGACCCTCGCCTTCCTCAAACCACAGATCCTGCCCAATCGCATGAGGAACTACCAATATGTCCGAAAACAATATGGCACCGTCAAATCCGAAGCGACGAATTGGCTGCAACGTCACCTCTGCTGCGCACTCCGGATCATAGGCAAGATCCAGAAATCCACCCTTTCTAGCCCGGAGCTCGCGATATTCGGGAAGGTAGCGGCCAGCTTGACGCATCAGCCAGATCGGTGGCCGATCGTGTCGAATACCATTGAGTACTTCAAGCAATCGCTTGGTCGGTTTTTCGTATCCAGACAGGGCGTCTTATCCTTTAAGGTATTAGATATTAATAGATTGAAGCAGATGTAGAGACGTGTTTCCCGGGACTTATCGTCTCCGGGCAACTCTGCCAACAGTTCGTGCTGCAATCGACTCACGGAGAGTCAGCGATTCCCTCATTCGATACCCGTAATCCACAGGATACTGGTTAGAACAGGTGGCTGTGGAGGAATTTGGGGGCGCAAATTCAGAATGGAGCCCTAACTCCGGAGGGAAGCTCATCAACTGATCTGCCCTAGCCAAACTCCATAGGGTTATGCACAGGGTGTGGCATGACCCGCCTCCACCTCCATCTGGTTTCCGATTCAACCGGTGAAACGTTGGAGACGATGGCAAAGGCGGCATTAGCCCAATTCGATGGCGTCGAAGTGCTCAAACATTTCTGGCCGATGGCGCGCAGTGAAGGCCATATTGAGCGTGTACTCGGTGAAATCGCGCTCTCGCCCGGCCTGGTGATGTATACGTTGGTCAACCGCGATCTTCGCCGCAAATTTGAAAATGGATGCCATGCACTGGGGTTGCCAGCGGTTGCTCCCCTCGACGCGGTCAGCAATGCGCTGTCGAATTTGCTGGGACAGGCGGCAAGCGCGCGCCCTGGTCGCCAGCACGTCCTCGACGCTGCCTATTTTGCACGGGTGGACGCCATTCAATTCACGATTGCCCATGATGACGGGATCAACTGGGAGAATTGGGAAGAAGCCGATATTCTGTTGGTTGGTGTGTCTCGGACTTCTAAAACTCCGACCTCGATCTATCTCGCCAATCGCGGGTTTAAAACGGCCAATTTACCCCTCGTCATCGAATCACCCCCGCCCGGGGTTCTGTTCACCGTGAAAAATCCCCTGATAGTTGGCCTGATCACCAGCGCCGAACGCCTTATCCAGATCAGACGAAATAGATTGCTGTCTCTGAACCAGGCTCCCGAGACCGACTATGTTGACGAGCAAGCCGTGGCGCGAGAGATAGCGTTTGCGCGGCGAATATTTGCCGATAACGAATGGCCGGTGATCGACATGACTCGACGATCGATCGAAGAAGCAGCAGCAGCCATCATCGCGCTGGTTGGCGAACGTCGGTGAGGTCATGACGCTAGTCCTTGCTTCGATGAGCGCTGCTCGGCGCGGGATGCTGGCGGCTGCCGGAGTACCATTCGAGGCTGTGGCGTCGGGCGTGGATGAGAACAGCGTGAAGGCTTCGCTGAAGGCCGATGGGGTCGATGCGCGCGACCTCGCTGATGCCTTGGCCGAATTAAAAGCGCTTAGGATTTCAAGGCGCAGGCCAGGGGATATCGTTTTAGGCTGCGACCAGACGCTGTCGCTTGATGATGGCACGATGCTCGACAAGCCAGGTCGCCTGCTTTCTGAGCAATTGCACTTGCTTTCCGGCAAGACGCATACCCTCTACAGCGCCGTCGTCGCAGTTGAAAACGGCACCCCAATCTGGCGTAATCTCCAGAAGGCCAAATTAACGATGCGTCGCCTCAGCGACACTTTCATTGCCGACTATGTCGAACAAGAGGGGGAGCAGGTGCGTGATTGTGTGGGTGGCTACCGCATCGAGGGTTTGGGCGCGCAGCTGTTTACCAAAATCGAAGGCAGCCATTTCGTTATTCTCGGACTCCCTTTGCTCTCTTTGCTCGACTGGCTCCGGCTCCGCGGCATCATGGCGTCATGAATATGCCGTATGCAGAGGTAATCGGGTCTCCGGTCGCACACACGAAATCCCCGATCATTCATAATTTCTGGCTGACGAAACTCGGCATAAAGGGAGAGTATCGGGCTATCGAAGTGACGCCCGATGCCTTGGCTGATTTTATCGAAAGGCGAAGCGTTGATCCCGATTGGCGGGGATGCAATGTGACAATTCCGCACAAGATCACAGTCATGGGGCATGTCGCCGACCCAGGAGACGTCCGCGCTTCGATCGGCGCGATGAATACAATCACGCGCGATCGGGATGGTTTGGTCATTGGGACGAACACCGATGCCGCCGGCTTCTACGCGCCGATCGCCGACATGGACCTTGCCGGCGAGCTGGTGGCCGTGATCGGAAGTGGAGGGGCCGCCCACGCCGTCCTGTTCGCGCTGGCGCGGGCCGGGGTGACCGACGTTGCGCTGCTGGCACGTAACCCGTTGAAGGGGGCGGCACTGCTGGCTCGATTCGGGCTGAAGGGTTCGGTGCATAATATTAAGGCAACCCTTCCGCCGGTCGCTCTGCTGGTCAATGCAACCTCGCTCGGAATGACAGGTCAGCCGCCGTTAAAAATTGACCTGTCACCGCTTCTGGACGATGCGGTTGTCTATGACCTTGTCTACGCACCGCTGCAAACGCAGTTGCTGGCGGCAGCCGAATCTCGTGGCCTAGCGACGGTCGGAGGGCTGGACATGCTGGTCGGGCAGGCGGCCTTCGCCTTCGAACTGTTTTTTGGTGCGTCACCTCCGCGTGACTGCGATGACGAGCTGATGGCCTTGCTGACCAAATGATGATCGTGGGGCTGACCGGTTCGATAGGGATGGGGAAATCCACGATTGCCGCGATGTTTCGCGAGTTTGGTGTGCCGGTGTTCGATGCCGACGCCGTTGTCCACGTGCTCGAAGGGCCGGGTGGTGGATTGGTGGATGCAATCGAGGCGTCTTTTCCAGGCACTACCAGTGATGACGGCGTCGATCGCGTTAAACTCGCGGCGGAGGTATTCGGTGATGATGGGGCACTGCAAAGGCTCGAGGCCATCGTTCACCCGGCGATTGCCGAGCAACGCGCGCGCTTTCTGGAAGCGCATTCCAATGCGTCGATCGTGGTATTCGACATCCCTCTTCTTTTTGAAAAAGGCGGTAATCTGACGGTCGACAAGGTCATCGTCGTTTCCGCGCCAGAGTCTACACAGCGGGCTCGCGCGTTGACACGCCCGGGAATGACGGTCGAAAAATTCGAGCAGATCAAGGCACGCCAAACGCCCGATGCCCGGAAGCGCGCGCTTGCCGACTATGTGATCGACACGAGCACCACCCTGGCGGTCACGCGGACCCGCGTGAAGCAAGTCCTTGCTTGTCTCGTTTCGTCGCAAGGCCGATAAGACTGGGTATGCGCGAGATTGTCTTTGATACCGAAACCACCGGGCTGGACCATCGCCAAGGCGACCGCGTCGTTGAAATCGGGTGCGTCGAACTGATCAACCGGGTCGAGACCGGGCGGACCTATCACGCCTATTTCAATCCGGGCATGGCGATGCCGAGTATTGCCGAACAGATCCACGGGCTGAGCGACATTTTTCTGTCTGACAAGCCCGAGTTTCATGAAACGGTTGAGGACCTTCTCGATTTTCTCGATGACAGTCCGCTGATCGCTCATAACGCGATGTTCGACTGGGGCTTTCTCAACCACGAACTCGGCGAGTGCGGGCGGATGCACATTCCGTTGTCGAGGATCATCGACACGCTGGCGATGTCGAAGACGCGGCACCCTGGCGCCAAGCACAGCCTTGACGCGCTTTGCAATCGCTATGGCGTCGATCGCAGCCAGCGCGTGAAGCATGGCGCACTCCTTGATGCTCAATTGCTTACCCAGGTCTATGTCGAACTGACGGGCGGTCGACAGATTGGGCTAGAGATCGGATTTCAGGAACAGCCCCGGATGCAGACCCTAATTCAGGCCAGTGTGCCGATGGCCCTCAATGGACGTCGTCCCCGTTTTCATACGGTTTCCGACGATGAACGCACACGTCATCGTCTTTTCGTCACGCGCCTTATCGATCCCTTATGGGCCCAGGGCGATAGTTGGCACGAACATGCGTCTCAGAGCGTTGATGCGAGAGCCGACACCGCATAGGCTGTCGTAGTTGCCGTTGTTCAAGGAGTCGAACCCAATGGAAATTCGTGTATCTGGCCATCAGGTCAACACCGGTGATGCACTACGCGCACACGTCGACGAGCGACTTCAGGGTATTGCCCATAAATATTTTGCGCGTGCGATCGCCGCCCATGTCACATTCGGGCGCGGTCCTCACGACAACGGGTTTTCGTGCGATATCGTCGCTCACGTCATGCAGGGACTCATCCTTAAGGGGTCGGGAAGCGCGATGGACGCCCACCCAGCGTTCGATGCGGCTGCCGAAAAGATCGAACGCCAGTTGCGCCGCTACATGCGCCGACTGAAGGACCACAAGGGGGGTGGTGCCCAGGAACAGGAACCCTATGAGCCCGTCGAGTCGGGTTATCAGGCCGGGTACACCGTTTTTCAATCGAACGACGAAGACGGCGAGGTAAGCGATTTTCCTGCAATTGTCGCCGAAACGCGCGTCGATGTACCCGATGCAAGCGTGTCGGACGCGGTCATGATGCTCGACTTGCGCAACACCAATGCCCTGCTTTTCAAAAATAGTGGGACGGGATCGTTTAATATGGTCTATCGGCGCGGCGATGGCACGATTGGATGGGTGGAACCGCAGCGCGCGGCATAATCTCCCAATCCAACCGGCGATACCCGATTCGGACTAGATATGAACGACTTGATTGATTTTCTTCGACCCGGCGCTGTGGTTGCAGCGCTTGCGGTTCCCAATAAGAAGGTGCTGTTCCAGCAATTGGCAACTTTGGCCGATACGGCGCACGGGGTCGATGCGACGCTTGTCGTGGAGCGGCTTACCGAGCGGGAACGACTGGGGTCGACCGGCTTCGGTGGCGGTATCGCGATTCCGCACGGCAAGATCGAAGGTCTTGATCGCGTGGTGGGCGTCGTCGCACAACTCGCTGATCCGATTGACTTTTCGGCAATCGACGACCTTCCCGTCGATCTCGTCTTCATGCTCTTGTCACCCGTCGATGCCGGGGCGGATCACCTAAAGGCCTTGGCCCAAGTCAGCCGTGCTCTCCGGGACAAGACATTGGTCGCAAAGTTGCGCGGAGCCGCCAGCGACGATGCCCTGTTTGCCCTGTTCGCAGCGGGCGAAACGCGCGATGCAGCCTGACGGGCAGAGCGGGGCAAGCGCGCACCATCGTGCACTTGAGTCGCTTTACCGTTCTGCACCGATCAATACCCTGTTCCCCTCGACACTCGAAATCGTTGAGGATGGTTTTGCCCGGATAAGCTTTTTCGTGGGCACCGAACATTATCATGCGGCTGGTGCGGTTCATGGCACCGCTTATTTCAAGATGCTCGACGATGCTGCTTTTTATGCGGTGAACAGCCTGGTCACTGATCGCTTTATCCTCACCACCGCCTTCAACCTGTTATTCACAAAGCCGCTGAAAGCCGGGATGGTAATCGCCGAAGGTCGCTGGATCAGCGGACAACGTCGGGTATTCGTCGCCGATGCCCGCCTAATCGATAGCGATGGCGAGGAAGCCGCTCGGGGAACCGGGACGTTCATGCGATCGGGAATTCCGTTATCCACTCTCCCGGGATATGCCTGTAAATGACGCCGCGGCTCACGAGCGCGATGCTGGTGAGCAGTTTGATCCGGCTGGTGGACCAGGCCGGCGGAAGCGCCACGGTGTTGAAAAAAGGGAATTCTGGTGCGGGTGCGATATTGCTCTACTGTTCGGAGCGCGGTCGTTTTACGTCACTTCAGGAGCGGGTGCTGACTGGCACCGGATGCTATTTGTGGCAGCCGATTGGGCCTGACGCGACTCATCCAGTTAATGAAATTGATGCATATCTTGCCCGTCGCAGGGAACGGGACGGTGATCTATGGTTAATAGAACTGGACATCGCAAATGCCGAACGGTTCGCCGCTGAAACGATTGCGATCGATTGACTCTTTTGCGCTGCACAATGACAGGGCCCTCTTTCCAAATGCGATACCGCTGAACGTTTCGGGTTTTAGGAACGCCGGCGGACCGTAGTCGGAAGGATGATCAGGGCCGATAAGTGTTTGAATTGCCCAGTGTAAGATCGTCCAGCCGCTTAATTTGAAGACCAGATGCCAATTGTTTCCCGAGCCGTAAACTTTGCGGTAATTGCATTTTGCGCGGTTGTCGCGATGGGCGGCATACCTGCAGGCACGGCCTCGGGCGCAATGTTCTATCCTCAGTCGATTCCATTGACCTCGCTGCCACCGGCCCCTGCGGTTGGGACGGCATCGACAGACGGGATGGTTACTGACGATGGGACGGTCATCACGCCGGTCTTGGTACCTACTATCCAGGCTCCCCCGGCGTCCCTTTCGGCACTCGTTGACCGTTATTCCGATGATGACGCCGTAGCGGGTGGTGAGCTTAACTGCCTTGCGACCGCGGTGTATTTCGAATCAAAAGGCGAACCGCTTGCCGGGCAACTCGCCGTGGCGCGGGTGGTGATGAATCGGTCGCGGTCGGGCCGCTTCGCATCCACCATTTGTGGCGTGGTCAAGCAGCCCAGCCAGTTCTCCTTCGTGCATGGCGGCGGTTTCCCTGTTGTCCGGAGCAATTCGATGTGGCGCAAGGCGGTCGGCGTTGCGCAAGTCGCGATAAAGGACCTTTTCGCAAGCCCTGCCCCCGACGCGCTATACTTTCACGCCAGGCATGTTTCGCCACGTTGGAACAAACGCCAAATCGCCATGGTCGGAAATCATCTTTTCTATCGCTGATTGATTGACCGGTCTTTTATCCGTTCACGTCTCGTTCTATCGTTGATCGATGCAGATTAATGTTGTCGATGTCGAGGATATTGCCGCAGCCGTTACCACCGCAGAGGTGGTTCGCGGCACGGCGCGGCTGCTGTTACACCATGATTGCCTGACAGTTACCGAGGTTTCGTTGGGCAACGGTCGGCGTGCCGATTTGATGGGCCTTTGTCCCAAGGGTCTGGTGACGATTGTCGAGGTGAAGACATCACGAGCGGATTTGCTGGGGGATGCCAAATGGATCGATTACCTTGACTATTGCGACCGCTTTTTTTGGGCGGTTCCCTTGTCGCTGAGCAGTCTTCTGGACCGCCCCGAAATGCTCCCCGACCGCGCCGGGCTCATCATTGCAGACCGTTACGACGCGGCCATCGTGCGGGAGGCCACATCGGTGCCATTAGCGTCATCGCGTCGCCGAGCCGAGACCTTGCGCTTTGCGCGCCGCGCTGCCCGTCGCCTGCTCGGAGATCTTGATAACGGAGTCACCGTCGCGACTTAGTTCGGCCCGATTGCAGCTTTGGCCCGCGGACGCGCTTCGTCGAGCGTCTTCAGGATTAACGAAGCCCGCGGATCGCGAACGGCATAATCGCGTGCCGACATGCCGGCCCCGGTATCGTGCTTTGACGGACTTGCGCCCGCGGCCAGCAGCATTTTCACCGTCGTCATGTCGCGGTTCTGCACTGCGCGGATCAGCGGTGTTTCCCCGCCGTTGTTCGCCATATCGACTGACGCGCCGCGTTGCAGGAGCAGGGAAATGCCCTCTGCCCAGCCGATCTGGGTCGCAAGAAAGAGCGAGGTATTGCCCTGGCCATCGCGCAAATTGGTATTTGCCCCCTTCGAAAGAAGAAAATTCAGCCACACGATGTCGCGCCCCTTCGTGACAATATGCAAGGCGGCCTCTCCCGTTGCAGCGTCGCGCGTGTCAATGACGATCGGGCCCGATCCCGGCGTGGAAATAAGCTCGGTTACCTTGGCTCCGTCGCGATCCTTGACAGCCTTCAGGAAATTAAATCCTCCACTGAACTGGGCATAGGCCGCAGTTGGCAGCAGAAGCGCCGCCGCCAGCAAGGGACCAACCACCCGAAAAGCCATTCTCATTCTGTATCACCCGGTAAGTGCTGCACGTCCGTCTTGCGCAGCCCGCACTAAAACCGCAAGGCTGGCCGTGTCATGAACAAGCTTGCCACTCTCTTGCTGTGCGTGCTGATTGCCGGATGCATTCCGACCGCCGCGCCAAAGCCCCCGCTTGAAGGTGCCCGGATTGGTGGCCCGTTCGTGCTCACCGACCAGAATGGACGGCAGGTCAGCGATCGGGATTTCGCTGGACGTTACCGGATCGTATATTTCGGTTACACATTCTGTCCCGATGTTTGCCCGACCGACGTCGCCAATCTGATGCATGGCTGGCAATTATTCGGAAAGACCAACGCCGCGCGCGCCGACAGGATTCGCAGCATCTTCATCACCGTTGACCCCGCGCGTGATACCCCCGAAACGCTGAAGGCATTTACCGCCAACTTCGATCCGCGTCTTGTTGGCCTGACCGGCTCGCCGCAGGCCATCGCCGCGGTGGCAAAGGCTTATGGGGTTGCCGTGCAGATACAGAAGCCGACCTCTCCTGGTGTGTATTTCGTCGACCATACTAACGCGGCCTATCTAATGAACCCCGATGGCAAGCCGCTGGCGCTGTTGCCATCGGACGGAACACCGCAGGCCATTGCCGACGAACTGGGCAAATGGGTCAGGTAAAGGTGCGCTTTTGGGAAACCACGCCGCTCGATCAACTCGATCGCGCGCAGTGGGAAGCCCTATGCGACGGCTGCGGGAAATGCTGCATCCACAAGCTGGAGGATGAGGATACGGGAGAGATGTTTCCGACCAATGTCGCCTGCAAGTTGCTCAACCGGCATAGCGCCCAATGTTCGGACTATCCCCATCGTCACCAGTTCGTGCCCGAATGTATCCGCCTGACGCCCGCCAAGCTGGACGACCTCGACTGGCTGCCTCCGACCTGTGCCTATAAATTGCGGGGCGAGGGAAAGCCGTTGCCGGGTTGGCACCATCTTAACACCGGCGATCGCGAAAGCGTTCATGTCGCCGGGATGTCTGTCCGCGGGTGGACGATTTCGGAATCCGACGCCGGCGACCTCGAATACCATATTGTCGACCGCGATGATCTTTAGGTCCGGAGGTCCGGGCTCAGATCTTATCTTCACCGGGGGTGGGCGGGCGCGTCCGCTCACGATCATCCGCCGCCCGCGCGCACGAACGATGCGGCTCACCGTCGATCCGCGCGACGCCAGTATATTGCTCAGTCTGCCAACCCGCGCGGCATTGCGTCCGGCGCTGGCCTGGGCGGCGGGCAAGCGCGACTGGATTGAAACCGAACTTGCGCGGTTACCAGGCCCGCATCCGATTGCGCCCGGAATGGTCTTTCTGTTCGGAGGCGAGCAGGTGCAACTGAACTGGGATTGGTCCCTGCCACGGTCGGTCGGGTTGGCCGATGGCATAATTACTATCGGCGGCCCAGCCGACAGTCTGGCCCCACGGTTATTGCGATTTCTGCGACGTGAAGCCCTCACCATGCTTGAGCAGGAGACGCGGATGCTGGCGGCGCGGCACGGCATCTCCGTAACAAGGGTCGCGGTCGGTGACCCCAAGGCGCGCTGGGGCAGCTGCGCGTCCTCAGGCGATATCCGCTATAGCTGGCGGCTGATCCTTGCTCCCGCTGACGTCCGCCGGGCGACCGTTGCCCATGAAGTTGCCCACCGGATTCACATGAACCACGGCGCGGCATTTCATGCGCTGGTCGCCGAATTGCATGAAGCCGATCCCAACCCTGCCCGCCTCTGGTTGCGCAGTCATGGCGCCGCGCTTCACTGGTTCGGACGGGACGGGTAACCGGGATTGCCGTCGACCCCCTGCGCATTCGGATCGCGTTGCAGAACCCCGTCGATCCAGCGCTGGTTCAATTCGGTGGTTGGTTGAGCATCAGGTTGTTGGTCCTTTTCGCGATCGCTGCTATCCGGGGCTCGATCGATCGGCGCGCCGTTTTCGTCAACGAACTGACCTTCGTCGGCATTGCCGAAATAGGCTTGCTCGTCGGGTTCCAATTGCCATTCCGGCAAGGTTACCTCAGTCTTGAATTGCTCCACCGGGCGCTTTGCCACCGCCACTTTCATGAATTGCGCAAATGCCTGGGCGGGCGCGCGGCCGCCTTGCAAGCCGGGGATCGGATCGGCGTTGTCCTTGCCCATCCATACGCCCGTCGTCATGCCGCTCGAAAAGCCTAGGAACCACCCGTCTTTGTTCGAACTTGTCGTGCCGGTCTTGCCCGCGACCGGGCGACCGATCTGGGCGGCGCGGGCGGTGCCGGTGTTGACTGCGGTTTGCAGCAAGTCGATCATCTGGGCGGCCACCTGCGGCGAAACCAGCACGTGGCTGCTGTCGCTCTGGTGCTCATACAAAAGCTTGCCGCTGCCCGTCGTCACTTTCAATATACCATAGGGCGATACTGCCACGCCGTTACCTGAAACCGCTGCAAATGCGCGGGTCATGTCGATCAGCCGAACGTCGGAGGTGCCCAGAACCATCGACGGGTGGGTGTTGATCGGCGTCGTAATGCCGAACCGACGTGCCATGTCCGCAACCGTCGACGTGCCGACTTCGGCCCCGATCTTGGCCGCTATCGTGTTGATCGAATAGGCAAATGCCGTTCGAAGGTTAATTGCACCCGAAAACTTGCGCGATGAATTGCGCGGCTTCCAGCCCTGAATGTCGACCGGCTCGTCGACCATCATATCTTGCGGGGTATGCCCGGCTTCCAGCGCGGCGAGATAAACGAACAGCTTGAAGGCCGATCCCGGCTGGCGCACCGCCTGTGTTGCGCGGTTATAGATCGACGACACATAATCCTTGCCGCCGACCATCGCGCGGACAGCACCGTCACGGTCGAGCGCGACGAGCGCACCCTGCGCGCCCGCCGGAGTGTTGGTGCGAATCGACGTATCGGCCTGGCGCTGCATGTTCAGGTCGAGCGTCGTCCAAACCTCGATCGGCTCGCTGCTTTCATCGATCATCGTGTCGAGCTGCGGCAGCGCCCAGTCGGTAAAATAACGGACGCTGTTCTGTTTGGGTTCGGGGGCCAGCGCCACCGTTTCGGGCGCGGCGTCGGCCGCCTGTCGAGCGGTGATGTCGCCATGATCGCGCATGACGCCCAGAACGACCTGCGCGCGGCCCACGGCGGCCTTGGCATCGGCGCTGGGTGAATAGTTCGACGGCGCCTTGACCAATCCGGCAATGATCGCGGCCTCTCCCAATGACAAGCCATTGGCGGGATGACCAAAGAATTTGCGTGACGCGGCATCGACGCCATAGGCACCGCCGCCGAAATACACCTTGTTCAGGTAAAGCTCGAGCACCTGATCCTTCGAAAACTTGCGCTCGATCGCCAGCGCCAGCACGATTTCGCGGATTTTGCGCGTCCACGTCTTGTTGTTCGTCAGGAAGACATTGCGCGCCAGCTGTTGCGTGATCGTCGACCCGCCTTGCCGCCACGACCCGGTAGTCGCTCGAACCTGGATCGAGCGGGCGATGCCGATGGGATCGACGCCGGGATGCGAGCGAAACCGGCGATCCTCGACCGCAACCATGGCCGTCTTCATCGTGTCAGGAATCTGGTCGATGCCGAGCCATTGCCCATAACTGGGCCCGATCGACACCAGCACCGTGCCGTCGACGGCATGAACCCGGATCATCTGGCCGTTGGGTGACGATTTCAATTCGGAGAAAGAGGGCAGCGACGAATAGGCCACGGCAATCGTAACGATGAGCGCAATCGCCCCAAGGATTGCAGCAAACAGCCCGATCCGAAAAATACGCCCTAACCAGCCGAAGCGTCTTGGACTGGAAGGATTGTTGCGCGACGCCATCGGGAGCGGAGGGTTAGCCGCTAACCCAGCCGCTCACAAGCAGCTTACGCCTTGGAGTCAAAGTCCAGCGACGCGCTGTTCATGCAATAGCGCAGGCCGGTTTCGGCAGGGCCGTCAGGGAAGACATGACCCAAATGCCCGTCGCAGGTGGCACACCGAACTTCAGTGCGACGCATGCCGTGGCTGACATCGCTGTGCTCGACGACGGCATCGCTGCTGGCAGGCTTGATAAAGCTGGGCCAGCCCGAGCCTGAATCGAACTTGGCATCGCTGGTGAACAGCTCGGCACCGCAACCCGCGCACCGATAGGTTCCCGGCATTTTGTTGTCGTCATAAATGCCCGTGAACGCCCGTTCGGTGCCCGCTTCGCGCAGCACGTGATACTGTTCGGGCGAAAGGCGCTTTTTCCATTCGCTTTCGGGGAGATTGATTTTTTCCATGCAGTCCAGATGGGGCGAGGCACAGCCCGGTTCAATCCCCGATGCGCGTTGCCTGTGCAAAGAGTTTGGCGAGGCCCGGTGCAAAGCGGAGGAACTGGACCCCGAGCCCGGCCGACCACCTCGATTCTCCGCGTTCCCACAGGAATTTCGCAACGGCGACCGGTCGTTTCGTCCGGCGGGCAAATGCCTGTTGATAGAATGGAGCCGCCGTTGCACCGCCCGCCATCCAGGCCTCGGCGGCCGCGACCCCGCTGGCGATGGCAATGCCCATCCCTTCGCCAGCCAGCGATGGGATAACCGCCGCCTGGTCGCCCAGCCGGAAAATACCGGGGGCGGTGTCCAGCGCACGCCAGCCATAGGGGACCGACGCGATCGCTTCCGGCTCGCAAGCCTCGGCCAGCCATTGCAGCCGCTCCTCCAAATGCGGAGACTTTGCACTCAATTCGGCAAACAGGGTCGCGGGTTTCCCGTCAGCTTCGGCCAAGCGTGATTTGCGAACCGCCAGGCACAGGTTCGCGCTGCCATCCTCCTGCAGCAACAGCCCGGCATAGCCCCGGTCGAACAGGTGAAGTTCGATACCGCTGCCGATCAGCGCCGACAGTCGCGGGTGCGGTGCGATGCGCAGTCGCAGGCCGAGGGTCGGATCGTGACCGCCGATCCGGGGGCGCGCCAGGCCGCGCACATCATGTTTGCCCGTCGCTAGAAAGATCGCGTCTGCCGTGAAACTTCCCCGGTCGGTGCGCACCACATCCGCGACGATGCCGCGAACATTTGCAATTTCCAGCCCGGCCCCGGCCGCAACGGCGTGTTCCAGCATGATCGTGTCCAACCTGCGTCGCGACAGTCCGATCGCCCCCGCGGGCAAACGGGCCGATGCCGTCCGATTGCCTGAATAAACCCGCACGTGATCGATAGCGTGGCCGCCCAATTCCTGAGCGCCAATCCCCAGCCGCCCAAGCTGCTGCAAAGTCCGCCAGCTCAGGAAGCCGCCACAAAGCGCGTCGCCGATCACGCGCTGACGCTCGACGACCAGCGGCCTGCGACCCTGGCGGGCCATCGTTATCGCGGCAGCGGACCCCGCGGGCCCGCCACCGACGATCAGCGGATCGCTTCGACGCACAGGCGAAATGGAAATATGCGGCGGATACTGGCGCGGACTCCCGCCTGGTGCAGGATCGCGGGCCATTCCCCGGGCCGGTAACTGCGCGCGATGGATAGCTGGCCATCGTGACGCACGATGCGATGCCAGCGCATCAGGCGGGCCAAGACAGGAAACCCCAGCCAGGCAAAACCATGCCGGTGGAGATCGTTGATGAACCACCCTGCCCGCGCCTCGCGATCCATGAACTGCAAGAAGGTGATCAGCTGGTCATGGCTCATATGATGGGCGACGAGGCTGGAAATGATCAGGTCGAAATGCTCGCCCACAAGGTCGCTATAATCGCCCGCCCGGTACTCGATCTTCAGCGCGGCGGAGGTCGCGGCGCGCCCGGCGGCCACGCTGTTGGGATTCAGGTCGATCCCAACCAGATCAGCGACAATGCCCCGTTTCGCTGCCCAGCGCGCAACCGTCCGCAACATGTCGCCCTCGCCAAAACCCACGTCGAGCAGCCGAAAGGACTTTCGTCCAGCCAGCGCGCGTGCGAGAAAATCGAGCGTCGGACGCCGCGCCATCGTCATCGTATTGACCGTAGCGAGATCGCGGAGCACCGCCGCATAGGTGGCGGCGGGCAGATCGGGCGCGTCCATCAGTTCCTCGGCAGTGGCACGCTTTTCCAGCATCAGCCGTCGACCCAGCCATAGCGTAAACCTTCGGCGGCAAGGCCGGGACCAAAGGCGAGCGCAACGCCCTGCATCGGGCGGTTCTCCATCATGCGGGAAAGGACAAACATCAGTGTGGCCGACGACATATTGCCAAAATCCTGCAACACTTCGCGCGACGCCGCCAGCGCGTCGGGGGCAAGACCCAACGTCGTTTCGACGGCATCGAGGATCGACCGACCGCCAGCGTGAACGGCCCAGCCGTCGATGGCGCGGGGATCGACTCCGCCCGTCAGCGCACGTCGTGTGACCGGGTCCGACAATGCCTCGCCCAGCTTGGCCGGGACGGCACCCGACAGATGCATGGCAAATCCGGTGTCGCCGATCGCCCAGCGTATCAGGCCGTCCGAATCCTTGACGGTCGCGGCAAAGGGGTCACCCAACGCCAACCCCTTGCCCTCAGCAGTCACGACGGCTGCGGCCGCGCCGTCCCCGAACTGGAGCATCGCCAGCAACGGTTCGATGTCGAGGTCAGCTTGCAGATGTAGAGTGGACAGCTCGACGGTGACAACCAGCACGCGCGCTTCGGGTTCGGACCGGACGATGTGCCGTGCAGTTTTCAACGCGGTTACCGCGGCATAGCACCCCATGAATCCGATCAGCGTCCGTTCCACCGATGCCGACAGGCCCAACCGAGTGGCAATGATCTGATCGATTCCCGGTGCCACAAAGCCGGTGCAGCTTGCCACGACCAAATGGGTGATCTCCCCCAGTTCCGGCAGAGTGGCAATCGCTGCAAGCGCGAGGGCTGGTGCGGCTTCGGCATAAATTCGCATTCGCTCCGACGTCGGCGGCATCAGGCCATCGGCGTAAAAGCCCCCGGGTTCGACCGGCGACCCGCCGTCCGCGCTGATGGGCAAGACCGACCAGCGATGCCGGATACCCGCGCGCTGCGCCATGCGTTCGAACAGCCGCGAATTGCGACCGCCATCCAGGCGTGCGCGTGCCCATCCGATGAATGCATCATGGATATCGTGCGACGGAACCGCCGTGCCGATTGCATTTATTCTTGGTATTGCGACCACGCGCGACTTTGGCATCCCCAACCAAACGCAGCAATGGCCATATTGGCTGCAATGTCGCATAGTTAACCGGTCGTTGACGCGTGATCGGTAGGGGCGGTGCATGGACCGCCGCGCGCTCTTTGCACTCCTTGCCTTGCTGCCAATTCAGGCACGGGCGCAGTGTCAGCTTTGTAAACCCACGGCGAAAGCAGAAGCTGCACCGCCTGGCCGTGCGCTCACCATCGAAATCCAGTCGTCGCTCAATTTCAGCCGGGTGGCGCAAAAGGGCAGCGGGTCTGGCAGCGTCATTGTCAACGAACGATCGGGCGCGCGCTCGGTAAGCGGGGGGCTGGTCGACCTGGGCGGCATGTCACTGAAGGGCAGTGTCCGCCTCACTGGCGATCCGCTCAGGCACATCCGCATCAGCCTGCCGTCGTCGATCAGGCTGACATCCGCCGACGGCGGCAGCGCAGAAGTAGTCGATCTTCGCACCGATCTGCCCGGCGACCCCGCGCTCGACGCCACGGGATCGCTCAATTTCTCGTTCGGCGGACGTCTCGTCGTCAGCGGGGGAACGTCCGGTGACCTGCGGGGTCGTATCCCGATCGTGGCGGATTATCAGTAACAGCGACTGGCGATCGCAGCAGGTGGCCAAAGATTAAATGGCTGTTTACCAAGTGTTGCAATCCATTCTGAACGACCGGTGCGGCAAAGGGTCCTTCGCGACGGGACGTGGGGTCCTTTCACGCTGGCTTTGGCCAGTCAATTTACCGGGGACCAACCTGCTATGACTATTCGTTCGTTCAAGGCCGTTCTGGCCGGCTCCGCCATGCTCGCTCTCGCTTTGGGCGCAACTTCGGCACAGGCTGCAAACACCGCAACCGCAACTGCAACCGCATCGATCCTGAAGCAGGTTTCGGTCACGAAGACTGCCGATCTCAACTTCGGCACGATCGTCACCGGCACGACTGCTGCCACCGTGGTAATTTCGCCAGCCGGTGGCCGTACTTGTGGCACGGGACTCGTCTGCACCAATGCCGTAACGGCTGCGGCTTTCGGCATTGTCGGCACGACTGCACAGACGGTTACCCTGGCGGCGGCCGGTCCGGTTACCCTGACAGCAGGCGCCAACACGATGTCGGCGACACTGCAGACATCTTCGGCGACGCGTGTCCTGAACGGCACCGACAGCTTCACGGTCGGCGGCACGCTCAGCGTTGCTGCCAACCAGGCCGATGGCGTCTACACCGGCAGCTTCTCAGTCACTGTCGACTACCAGTAAGCCTCGCTATTAGTCAGGATCTGGCCCGTCGGTTCGTTCCGGCGGGCCATTTTCTTGTCCACGGTCACCGCATGGTTAGCACAATATAAACCCTGTTCGCCCATGGTCGGAACACTGGCCGTCCTTGGCCAGCGGGGACCATTCGATGCTAAAAATTCAGCGGAGCGCCATTGCGCTCGCTCTTACCAGTTTTGCCCAGCCGGTGCTGGCCGCCGGAGATCTGCTGGTTGCGCCGACCAGGGTCATTCTCGATGGTGGCCGTGGCACCGAAGTCATCCTGAACAATGTCGGTGCCGAAACCGCCACCTATCGCGTTTCGCTCGAACTGCGTCGGATGACGGCAAATGGGCAGTTGGATGAAGTGCCGACAGAGGCCGCCACTCCCCGAGAAAAGGCAACGCTGGCGATGATCAGCTATGCGCCGCGTCGGGTTGTCTTGCCGCCCAACCAGCCCCAGGCGATTCGAATCGGTGCGCGCTTTGCTGCCGACCTCCCCGATGGCGAATATCGCGCCCACATGTTGTTCCGGGCCATTCCCGACGCAAAGGCGGTCACGGCCACGCCTGTCCGCGAGGGGCTCTCGATCGCGTTGACGCCGATCTATGGTGTCACGATTCCGATCATCGTACGGAAGGGGGCGCTGAAGGCAAGCGCGGCGATTTCGGATGTTCGGATGACGCGCGATGGCAATGGCCCGGCGCTGAGTTTCACATTGGCGCGCAGTGGCGATCGGTCGACTTATGGCCGGATCAGGGTCACCAAGGCGGGGCAGCCCAAACCGATATTCGAGGCCCGTGGCATTGCCGTCTATGCCGAAGTCGCCCAGCGCACGGTCGCCCTGCCGATCCAGGATGCGGCAACGGCCTTGTCGATGAATGGCCCGGTCAAGGTCGAGTATCTTGAGGAAGGTGAATCGGGCGGCGGCACCATCGCCGAAGTCAGCGCGGTGCTGCGCTAGGAAACGCGAGGCCTCAGGGTCTGCCGCCATGAAAAGATTTTTCTTCCGAGCCAGTCAGGCCTTGGCGGCGTTTGCCGGCGTGGGTTTCTGCGCCGGGTCCGCGCCTGCCCTTGCCGCGCCTGGCCTTGCCGCGCCTGGCGTGGCCGTGGCGGCAGGGTGGTCGGCGAACGCCGATGACGCCCTGTTGTTTGAGATGCGCCTTAACCAATACCGGCTGGGTGACGGCGTGCGCGGTTACGCCACGCCGACCGGCACGTGCGTCGATCTGGCCGATGTCATCATCGCGCTGGATATTCCGGTCCGGCTCGACAAACAGTCGCGCCGCGCGACTGGGTGGGCTTTCGACGAAAGCCACAAGATCACGATCGATCGCAACACCGACAACGAACAAATCACGAACACGTCGCGAAAAGTCGCGCCAGACGACATTCGTGATACGCCCGAGGGGTGGTGCGTCGCCACCAGCGCGCTTTCAAGATGGCTTGGCGTCAAGATCGAGGCCGATATTCCGAACGCGCTACTGTTCGTCAAGTCCGATCGCAAATTGCCACCCCAGCTTGCGGCCGAACGGCGTGCAAGGACGGCGGTTCAGCGTCCGCTATTTGATCTCGCCAGTTTGCCGCACTCTACCAGCCCCTATCGCGGTATTAAACTGCCTTCGATCGACATCGTTGCCGGTATAGGCGGCCTGAGGGATCGGCTCAGTGGCAACCGCACCAACGCCCAGTATGAAATTTTCGCGTCAGGAGAAGTCGGCCCCGTCGCCTACGACGCCCGCATATCTTCCAGCCGTCATGGTGCGCCCGAAAGCGTCCGGGTGCGCGCTTACAGGACCGATCCGGATGGAGGGCTGCTGGGGCCGCTCCATGCCACCAACGTCGCGGTCGGTGATGTCCAGGGCGTATCGACGGCACTGGTTGCCCAATCGAGCGTGGGGCGAGGGATATCGGTCACCAATCGCCCCGTTGAGCGCAACGAGAATTTCGACAAGACTAATTTCCGTGGCGAATTGCCACGCGGCTGGGATGCCGAACTCTATCGCAATGGGCAGTTGCTCGCCTTTGCAAACGACCGAGCCGACGGGCGCTACGAGTTTCTCGACGTTCCGCTTCAATACGGACAAAACCGCTTCGAGGTCGTGCTCTACGGTCCGCAAGGCCAGGTTAGGCGGGAAGTTAAGTCGGTTCCGGTCGGTCTCGACAGCATTCCACCACGCGAAACTTACTATTGGGCAGGCGTCGATGAAGACGGTCACGACCTGATCAATCCTGCCGGAGGTTCTGTAGGACGCCGGGGTGGATGGCGCGGTGCGTTCGGAATCGAACGCGGCATCGACACGCGCACATCATTCGCATCTGTACTGCACAGTATCATGGATGAGCATGGCATCCGCCGCAACTACGCCGAGGCGTCGCTTCGTCGCGCAATCGGCCCCGCGTTGGTTGAGGTCTCGGGCGCGCAGAACCTGGGCGGGGGAGCGGCATTGCGAACCCAGCTGCTCGGCGAATTTGGCAAGACCCATGTCGAGGTCGAGACAATTTGGGCAAATGGCGGATTCACGTCCGACCGGTTGCTTGAAAACGTGACCGGCTTGCACCAGGTCGGCATCGACCGATATTTCGGCAATGGCCACACCAGCATTCCCGTCCATCTCGATGTGCGATACACGACGCGATCGGTTGGTAACGACAGCCTTGACCTGACGGCGCGCACCTCCGCCAGTCTCGGTCGTGTATCGATGACCGGTGAGATCGCATGGCGGCAGGATTACGCGCATTACGGCCCCGACCCACCGAGCGACATAGAGGCCGGGATCCTGGCCAACGCCCGGATCGGGCGTGTCCGTGTGCGCGGAGAAGCGCGGTTTCGCCTTGCGCCAGAAAGCCGGTTCCAGTCGGCAGCACTGGTCGGCGAATGGTCGGCGGGTGGCGATTTGACGCACGCAAATGACTGGCGGGCAGAGGTCGGCTATGACCGTGACCTGCACCGCGCCCGAGCGGGGATTGGCTATGTCCGGCGCTTCGATCGGGTGGCGGTGACGTTCAGCGGCGAAGGGGCGACCGACGGCTCGATCGCCGCCGGTCTGAATCTGGCCTTCAGCATCGGTCCCGATCCGCGCCGTCATGGCGGCATCCGGTTGACCTCCGACAAGCTCGCGTCGCACGGGTCAACAATGGTGCGCGTCTATCGCGACACTAACAACAACGGCCGCCGCGACCCCGGCGAACCGTTGGAAAAGAACGTCCAGGTTTCGGCGGGGCGGATCCCGGTTGATGCCGTTACTGATGCCGAGGGTCAGGTTATTGTTGATAACCTTGAACCTTTCCAGCCGGTGCTGATCGGTATCGATGGATCGTCGTTGCCCGATCCGCTGGTCCAGCCATCCACCTCCGGGCTTGTCGTCACGCCGCGCCCCGGAGTGACGCAGGCCATCGAACTGCCGCTGGTCAGCGCCGGCGATGTCGACGGCACCCTGGCGCGGGCGGGCGGCGGCACGATGGAGGGCATGGACCTCGAACTGGTCGACGTCGAAGGCCGCGTTGCCGCCACGACGCGCAGCGACTTCGACGGGTTCTTTCTGTTCGAGGGGGTGCCCTATGGACAATACCACGTCCGCATCGCCCGCCTGTCGGCCGCGGCAACGCGCACCTCCACCGCACTTAACGGCGTGGCGACGATCGATGCCGGGACGCCCTCGGTTCATCTGGGCGGTATCGCGGCGCAACCCGATGAAACCCGGCGCGCTGCAAAATAACCGACCCGCTACCGTTTTGCTGCCAGACCGGCTAACCGCGCGCCATCATGACAATTTCTCAAGACCGTCGCACCTTTGCCATCATCGCTCACCCCGATGCCGGAAAGACCACGCTGACCGAAAAACTACTGTTGTTCGGCGGCGCGATCCACACCGCCGGAGAAGTGAAGGCGCGCGGCCAGAACCGCCGTGCGCGGTCGGACTGGATGAAGATCGAACAGCAGCGCGGGATTTCGGTCACCTCGTCGGTGATGACGTTCGAAACGCAGGGGCTGACCTTTAACCTGCTGGATACGCCGGGGCACGAAGATTTCTCCGAGGATACGTATCGCACGCTGACGGCGGTCGATTCGGCGGTCATGGTCCTTGACGCCGCGCGCGGGATCGAGGCGCAGACCCTGAAACTGTTCGAGGTCTGCCGCCTTCGCAATGTCCCCATCATCACGTTCATCAACAAAGTCGACCGCGACGGCCGTGACGGTTTCTCGCTGCTGGATGAAGTTGCCGACCAGTTACAGCTCGATGTCTGCCCGATGAGCTGGCCGATCGGCATGGGTGCCGATTTCGAGGCGATCTACGACCTCGATCGCAACCGCCTGACGCAACCGATCCGGGGAGAGGATGCCATTGTCACCCAATGCAGCGGCACTGACGATCCCCAGCTCGACGCCTTGCTGACCCCGGCGGGCGTCAAGCTGTTCCGCGAGGAAGTCGAACTGGCCCAAGGCGGTTACTCGGCCTGGGATACCGAACGGTATCAGGCGGGCGACCTGACTCCGGTTTATTTCGGATCCGCACTGCGAGAGTTCGGGATCAGCGAACTGATCGATGCGCTTGCCCGGTTCGCCCCAGGCCCGCGCGTCCAGCCCGCGACTCCCAGCCCGATCTCGCCACAGGACCCGAATGTCACCGGCTTCATTTTCAAGGTGCAGGCCAACATGAACCCGATGCACCGCGACCGCATCGCCTTCATGCGGTTGTGTTCGGGTCGCTTCCGGCGCGGCATGAAGCTGAACCAGGTCGGCACCGGCAAATCGATCGCCGTCCACAGTCCGATCCTGTTCTTTGCGCATGAACGCGAAGTCGTCGACGATGCGTTTCCCGGGGACATCATCGGCATCCCCAATCACGGCACGCTGCGGGTGGGTGATACGCTGACCGACGGACCCCCGGTGTCGATCACCGGCCTGCCGAACTTTGCGCCCGAAATCCTGCGTCGCGTTGTGCTAAAGGACCCGACCAAGACCAAGCAACTTCGCAAGGCTCTCGATGACATGGCGGAAGAGGGGGTGACGCAGGTGTTTCATCCCAACATCGGGTCGCAGTGGATTGTCGGCGTCGTCGGCCAGCTGCAACTCGACGTACTGATTTCACGGCTGGAAGCGGAATATCGGGTCGATGCGGCGTTGGAACCGTCGCCATGGGATACCGCTCGCTGGATTGCAGCCGATGATCCCGCGATCATGAAGGCCTTTGCCGAAACGCACCAGAGCACCACCGCGACCGACCGCGACGGTGCAGCGGTGTTCATGGCAAAGAGCAGCTGGGACCTGAACTATGCGGTCGAACGCAACCCGAAGATCCGGTTCACCGCCACGAAAGAACGCGAATAGCCGCAACCCCTGCCCATGAGGGCGGGGGCGATGCATGTTCGATTAGCGATAGTCTGGTGCGGTCGAGAAGACTCGAACTTCCACGGCCTTTCGGCCACAACGACCTCAACGTTGCGCGTCTACCATTCCGCCACGACCGCACAGTCATGTGCTTGTCCGACAGGTCGGCAAGCAGGTAGGAGCGCGCCCCTAGCAAAGCCAGTCGCTCGCTGCAATGGCCCGCTGCCACGCTTCTGGTTCCTTCCTTCGGATTGCGCTTTGGGCCTGCTCGGCTAGGGGCGGCACATGAACGCGCCCCAACATTTCGGCCAGATCGACGACCCCGGCGACCGTGTCGGCCCAGAAGCCCGCGCGCTGCTGGCGCTGGCGTGGCCGGTCATCTTGTCCAGCCTCAACTGGACGCTGCTTCACATTGTCGACATCGCTTTTGTCGGGCAGGCCGGCACTGCGGAGGTTGCCGCCTTCGGTGCCAGCCGGGCGCTGACCTATATCGCTATCGTTGCCGGATTGTCGGCCCAGGCGGGCGTGCTGGTCTATACCGCGCGGGCCGATGGCGCGGGCGACCGGGCGCGGACGGGCCAGGTTCTGCGCAGCGGCCTGTTGCTGGGCGCTGCCTGTGGATTGGCCGCCTGCCTTATCCTGATCCTGTTCGCAACCACGTTGCTGCGTGCGATTGGCGTGGCCGAGGCGCTGATCCCCGTCGCGTCGGCTGTCGTCCGTATCATGGCCTTTTGTTATCCCGCGTCGCTGGTCATGACCGCCGGTTCCTATTGGCTGGAGGGGATCAGCAAGCCGCGCGCGGTCATGGCGGTGAACTTGGGGATGTTGCCGGTCAACGGTGTCCTGGCTTGGGCGCTGTCCGGCGGGCATCTGGGCTTTCCGGTGCTCGGTGCGGTCGGTGCGGCGCTTGCAACCCTGATTTCAGTCTGGGGTGGCGCGATCTTCATGGCCGTGGCGGTCCTGCGCTCGGACCCCGATGGTTCGCGCAGGGTGCGCGATAATTCACCAGACGCCTGGTGCGCGGCCTGGCGCGCCGTTCCTCAACTGGCGAAATTTGGTCTGGTCCCGGCGGTCGCGGCGGCACTCGAACTCGGGGGTTTTGCGTGGCTGATCGCGCTATCGACGCAACTCGGCGACGAAGCGGCCCATGCGTTCCAGATCGTCTTTACGCTGCATAACCTGACTTTTTCGCTGGCGCTGGGCATGGGGTCGGCGGTGGGGGTCAGGGTCGGCAATGCCGTCGGCGCCGGCCACCCGGAGAAGGCGCGGCGGCGGACATTGATCGCGGGCGCGTTGTCAATGGGCCTGACCGCTGTGGCCGCCGTCACTCTGGCGGCCGCCGCTGTCCCGCTGACCGGTGCCTATCCGGCGACGGCGAACGTCCACCGGCTTGCCGCTTCAATGCTCGTGATCTGGGC
The DNA here is from genome assembly GCF_025353885.1 of Sphingomonas sp. Lineage (GTDB taxonomy): Bacteria > Pseudomonadota > Alphaproteobacteria > Sphingomonadales > Sphingomonadaceae > Sphingomonas_O. The sequence continues at coordinate 57,975 of NZ_JANXNX010000030.1, forward strand.
GCCATTCATTCTGTTCGACGGGGTCCAGGTCGTCTTTAACTACGCGCTGCGATCGCTGGGCGATCAGGTCGCGGCGGGGTTGGCGAGCGTCTGTTCGTTCTTCATTGTGACGGGTGGGCTGGGCTGGTTGTTGGTCCACAACGGGTTGGGACCATATGCGCTGGTGATCGCTTCGGGCAGCGGCATGGTCGTCGCCGCGCTGCTGATGGGGGCCCGCCTGCTCTGGGTTACTTCGGGGTCTCACCCGAAAAACTGAGGTTCAGCGCCTTGGCACCCTTTGGCACGTCGATCTCGGCGGAATCGAATTCCATGCTAGCCTTTGCCGCGATTGTTCGCCGTGGCGGCGTGATTGTCCAGCCATAGACGACCCGACCTTGGGCATCGCGCAGTTCGGCGAGGATGTCGGGCACACGTTGCGATTCAGTTGTCGGATTTACGACGCGACCGGTCAGCGCGAACAATTCGTTACCGCTGGGTAGCGTCCGGCGGTCGGGCTTGCGCGGCACCTGCAGCAGCAGGGGGACATCGGTCTCGCCGATCGGCAGGCCCAGCCGCGCCAGCCATGTCGGCGTCCCGAAATATTGCAGCGCCCCGACCCCGCCTAGCAAGACCAAAGCCGCAGCAACTGCGGCAAGCGTCCACATCCGCGCAGGATTGCGACGCGGTCGAAACGGCGGTTCGTGCGCAAAGGCATCGTAATCGACATCGTCAGCAACTGCCGAAGCCGGAATATCCTGTTCGGGGCGGACATGAACGGCGGGCGTTGGCGTAGGGTTGACGTCATCCGGCAGGTCCGCGACGTTTGCAACCTCCGCGAGCGATGGGGCCCCGTCGTCCCGGGCGATTGGCCCGGCGGGTGCCGCGTCATCGCCGGTGGGTATCAGGGGCGCAGATGGGGCGGGAGGGGCAAGCGGCGGCGGCAAATCCATGATTGCCGGTTCCTGGAACCAGCTGTGCCGACAGGCCGCACAACGGACCTGTCGCCCGGTCGGGCCTACGGCGCTGTCTGGAACGACATAGCGCGTTCGGCATTCGGGGCAGGACAGGATCATGGCGCGCGCAATACTCGACTGTCACAGGACGGCAATATCATGGTTAAGCACTGTCCGGCGCTTCGGTGCAAGCCCCCTGCGCCTTAGCCGCCGTTATTCGCGCCTCCAGATAGTGAGGCGCCCAGCCAACCGCGTGAAACGCGACACACGCGCTTTACGCCTCTCGCGCGTCATGCAAAGGCAGTGCGGGGGACGAACGTACGCGGGGAAGCATGGCCAATATCGTTCAGTTCGATAACGTCGGCCTGCGCTACGGCACGGGCTCCGAAACGCTGTCCGATCTCAGCTTCAGCCTGACGCGCGGCCAATTTTATTTTCTGACGGGACCTTCGGGTGCCGGAAAGACCTCGCTGCTGAAGCTGCTTTACCTCTCGCAACGACCCAGCCGGGGCAACATCCGGATGTTCGGTGAGGATCTGGCGACTGCACGACGCGACCGGCTGCCCGCCTTTCGGCGGCGGATCGGCGTGGTCTTTCAGGATTTTCGACTGGTCCCGCATCTTTCGGCGTTCGACAATGTGGCGCTGCCCCTGCGCGTATCGGGCGTTGACGAGCGCGAGATCGCCGCTCCGGTGCGCGAAATGCTGGCATGGGTTGGGCTGGAGGAACGGGCCAGCGCGCGTCCGGCGACACTGTCGGGCGGCGAGCAACAGCGCGTGGCCATCGCGCGGGCGGTCATCGGGCGTCCCGACCTGCTGGTGGCCGATGAACCGACCGGCAACGTCGATCCCGAAATGGCGCAGCGTCTGCTCCACCTGTTCGACGGGCTCAACCGGTTGGGCACGACCGTCGTTGTGGCCACGCATGACCTTCATTTGCTCAGCCGCATCGGCACCGCGCAGATGATGCGGCTCGACAAGGGGCGGCTGTCCGACCCGACCGGTGCCTTGAGATATCCCCCACGCGCCGAAGATCGTAACGGCTGATGTCGACCCGCTCCGCATCGGTGGCAGCGCGTGGATTGCTGCCGGAGGGTCGGCTGGCGGGTCCGATGCCCTGGGTCATTGCCATCATGACGTTCCTGACGGTGCTGGCGGCGGCGGCTGGCCTAAGCCTGGGGGGCGCGGTATCGGGACTAGGCCAGCAGCTCGCCGGGCGGCTCACCATTCAGATTGTCGAGGCCAACCCCGATGCCCGCGAACGACAGGCGGCGGGTGCGCTTGCCGAACTGGCGCATCTGTCGGCGGTCACTAACTTCACGCGTATCGACGACGCCCGGATGCAGGCGCTGCTGGAACCGTGGCTGGGACATGATGGGCTGTCCACCGACTTGCCGGTCCCGGTGCTGATCGACGTGACGCTGGCCAAGGGCGATGCGCGCGATGTCGCCGATGTGGCGCAGGCGATCCGGACAATCGCGCCATCGGCTCTGGTCCAGCCGCACGCTCAATGGCTTGGCCCGCTGCAGGGATTGCTGGGGACGTTGCAGTGGCTGTCGGTCGGGCTGGTCGGGCTGATGGCGGCGGCGATGGCGTCGGCGGTGGTGCTGGCCGCGCGCGCGGCGCTCAACACTCACCGCGCGACGATCGACGTCATGCATTTAATGGGCGCAACTGATCGCCAGGTGGCGCGCCTGTTCCAGCGCCGCGCCGGGCTCGACGCGCTGTTCGGCAGCCTGATGGGGTTCACCGGTGGCATTGTCATCATCCTGTTCATCGCCCATCGCCTTGCCGCCGTCGGCGCGGCGCTGTTCGACCAGGGCGGGCTCGGCTGGATCGACTGGCTGGTAATCATCTTCGTGCCTGGCGGGGCAGTGCTGCTGGCGGTTGTTACCGCGCGCGCGACCGTGCTGCGGGCATTGGCGCGCATGTTGTGATCCGCCGTGTTCTTTCGCTGATCGTGCTGCTCTGGGTGCTGGGTTTCGTGCTGTTCGTCGTCACCCTGCCGCAACCGGCCGACAATCGAATCACCGACGCCATCGTCGTCCCGACCGGAGCACCTGGTCGCATCCAGCGCGGGCTGGCACTGCTGCAGGTCGGTCGGGCAAAGCGGATGCTGATTACCGGTGTCGATCGGTCGGTAAAGCCGCACGAACTGGCCATTGCTCAGGGCGTCCCGCTGGCGTTGTTCGGGCGCACTATCGACCTGGGGCGCGAGGCGGTGGATACGCGGTCGAATGGAGAGGAGACCGCGACGTGGCTGGCAGCACGCAATTATCGGAGCGTTCGGCTGGTCACGACCGACTGGCACATGCGCCGCGCCCGCTTCGAGATGGAACATGCGATCAGCGACCGGATCACGATCGTGTCTGACGCCGTCGTCAGCCAAGCGGGGCTGACCGTATTAATGAAGGAATATAACAAATATCTGTTCCGCCGTGTTGCCGTGCTGTTCGGCCTGTGAGCGTCCCCATCACATTCCTCCGGTCGCTGTTGTTCAACCTGATCTTCTATGTGGGTGGCATCCCGCTGGTGATCGGCGCGGCGCTGTCGGTTCCGTTCGGGCAAGAGGCGGTCATCGCGGCGTCGCGGCTGTGGTCGCAATATCACCAGTTGTGCGTGCGCTGGCTGCTGGGCATCCGCACGGTGGTTGAGGGCGCCTTTCCGAAAGGGGCGGTCATCATCGCGATCAAGCATGAGGCGATGCTCGAAACCATCGAGATACTCCGGTTGATCGACCGCCCCGCCGTCGTCTTCAAGGCCGAACTACTGAACATTCCGGTATGGGGCGCGACGGCGCAGCGTCACGGCGTCATCCCCGTCGCGCGCGAGACCGGATCGGCGGCGCTACGCCGGATGCTGAAGGCCGCGCGAGAGGCCGTTACCGCCAACCGCCCGATCGTGATTTTCCCCGAGGGCACCCGCGTCGCGCCCGGGGAACAACCTCCGCTGCGGGCGGGCATCGCGGGGCTGTACAAGACGCTCGGCCTGCCAATCGTGCCCGTGGCGGTGAACAGCGGACATTTGTGGCCCCGGCACAGTTTCATGAAACGCAGCGGCATCGTGACGATGCGCATCGGCGAACCCATCCCCCCGGGGCTGGGTCGCGAGGAAGTCGAGGCCCGGCTGCACACCGCGATCAACGCGCTGAATCAGTGATCCGACCGCCCGAAGTCGGGCCGCTCGTCATCCTGTCCCTGTTCGATGATGCTGCGCCGGACAGCGCGGGTTCGCGTGAACAGATCGAACAGCGCGTCACCGTCGCCCCAGCGGATTGCCCGTTGCAGCGCGGTCAGGTCCTCGCTGAACCGCTGTAACATTTCCAGCACCGCATCCTTGTTGGTCAGGAACAC
>NZ_JANXNX010000074.1 GCF_025353885.1 Sphingomonas sp.
CGCAGGCCGGGGCCTATACGGGCGTCCGACAGGGCGGTGAACTAACCGACCGCCGTATAGGCCCCGGCCTGCGCCGGGGTGACGGGGTGGGTGTCGGTCAGGGAGTCCTGTGACCCCCCCAGGCCCTACAGCGTGCCGATCGCCAGGAACTTCGCGCGCCTATCCGAACGCAGCGCCTGCGGTGTCATCGGGCTGAGCTTGTCCAGCTCGTCACCGATTGCCTTCTTCAAATTGGCAATCGCGGTCGCGGGGTCGCGGTGCGCGCCGCCGACGGGCTCTGCCACCACGCGGTCGACCACCTTTAACCGGTGCAGGTCGCTCGCCGTGACCTTCATCGCCTCGGCGGCATCGGCGGCGCGCTCGCTGTTGCGCCACAGGATCGATGCACAGCCTTCGGGCGAGATCACCGCATAGACGGCATGTTCGAACATCAGCACGCGGTTCCCCGCCGCCAGCGCGATTGCCCCGCCCGAACCGCCCTCACCGACGATGGCCGAGATCATCGGCACCCCCAGCGCCAGGCATTGCTCGGTGGACCGCGCAATCGCCTCCGCCTGCCCGCGCTCTTCGGCCTGGACGCCGGGAAACGCACCCGATGTATCGACCAAAGTCACCACGGGCACGCCGAACCGGTCGGCCAGCTGCATCAGGCGGATCGCCTTGCGATACCCCTCGGGACGGCCCATTCCGAAATTGTGGCGGATGCGACTGGCGGTGTCGTTGCCCTTTTCATGGCCGATGATCATCACGCGGCGTCCGTCGATGCGCCCCAGGCCGCCCAGGATCGCCTGGTCATCGCCGAACGCGCGGTCACCCGACAACAGTGTGAAGTCGGTGACCATGCCCGCCACATAATCGCGGAAATGCGGTCGGTCAGGGTGTCGGGCAACCTGCGTCTTTTGCCACGGCGTCAGCCGGGCATAGGTGTCACGCAGCAATTTGTCGGCCTTGCCCTCAATCCGCGAAACTTCATTCGAGATGTCGGCCTTGCTCCCATCGGCGGTTTCACGCAGTCCGGCAATGCGCGCCTGGAGTTCGGCAACGGGTTTTTCGAAATCGAGAAAAGCTGTCATGGTTTCCGACTAGGTTCGCTCAACGCTCCGGTCAACGCGAGAGGTCGCGATCGACGAGCGGATGCCGTGTGTTGACCAGTTCGACCAGCCGTGCCGTCTCGACATGCGTATAGATCTCGGTCGTCGCAATATCGGCATGACCCAGCATCGTCTGCAGCGCGCGGAGGTCAGCTCCACCCTCCAGCAAATGGGTGGCAAATGCATGGCGCAGGACGTGCGGGCTGACCCGTTCGGGTGGGATGCCCGCATCGATGGCCAGTCCCTTTAGCATCTGGAACAGGCGAACGCGGCTCAAATG
>NZ_JANXNX010000088.1 GCF_025353885.1 Sphingomonas sp.
TTTGCCACGACTTGTAACGGGGCAGACGTTCGTGTTTGGGCTAGCGCAAGGTGGGACCCCGTTAGCCACAGCGACGATATGGCCATTCCGCCGATCAAACGAATAGTTGGATGTCGCGTCATTCTGGCCCTCTGCAAATCGGCATTTCCGTATAGCTCGATGGAAGTTAATGAACGTGCTGCTGATGCCTGACGCCAAACACATGTTTGTCGCCACTTCTCCTCGGAAGAAACCCTGACAAACACCCATATAGGGCCGGTTCCGGCCATAAGTGTCCGACAAACCCTGCCGCCTTGATAAAGTGTACGACAACGTGATTTTTGGGGTTTGTCGTCAGGTCAAAGTCGACTGGAGCGACGGTAACTTTCGGACCGTGGTTTGCCGCTAGCTAACGTCGCCTTTCCCCCAATATAAGACACAACTACTCGAACTCAGGTCGATTTAGCCTCAATGACTTTTCAAAAATAGCGCCAAACTTTTATACGCAAGCGACGGCGGCCAAGCCCAAGCTCACCCAACCCACCCCGCAACCTGCGTCGCGACGTCGTTGGCCGCGCTGTTCAGTGCGGTGCCGACGGTGGCATCGACGGCGGTGACCGGCACTCGTGCTTCAAAGCGGCGGGTCTCGATCCCGGTTGCGCCGCTGCGCATCAGGATTGCGTCATAAACGACGACCGCCTGCATCGCCTGCGCGTCGACGCCGAATTTCAACAACTGGCCCGACACACGCGATCCGGGGTCTAGCGTGTATTGGCGGACATCGACCACGACCTTGCCGGTCTTTGACGCCACGACCTCGGACATCAGGTTCTGGAACAGGTGCGACGGCGTGTCGTTCCACGCGATGCCTTTGACATAGGTGATCGTCCCGTCGCGGTCATAGACGGGCACGCGCGGCACGCTGATCGCGGCGGGGGCGGTAGGATACAGGATCGTCACCGTCTGGCCCGGACCCGCCCGGCGCGCGGTATTCGCGCTGACCGTGCTGGCGGCGACCAGGGTCAGCAGCGTCTTGGGCGGCTTGGGACCAAAGCTGATGCAGCCCGACAGCGACAGCGCGGCCGCACAACCGACCGCGACTTTGGCGATCGCGATTCTGCCAATCACGGTTCTGGACGTCTTCATTGTTTGCCTCCACGGCCGTTATAGTCGGGCAGCTTGCCCCCGCCGACGATGCTTCCCGCACCGCCCTGATCGATCTTTGCCGCGACGGCGGACAGGCTTTCTGACATCACGCGCAGGTCGCGGACCAGCTGGCCAACCTCGGGCAAGGTTTGTTTCGAAAAGGCCTGGATGCCGGGTCGCGCGTCGTTGACCGCGCCGTTCAGCGATTCCATGCTGACCTGCGCCGCCTGCACCGTCTTGCGCAGGTCGGCGATCAGCGGCTTGCCCTCGCCGTTCAGCGTCCCGTTGGTGGCGTCGGCCAAGTTTCCGATCTTTTCAACCGCGTCGCCCGCCTGCTTCACCGCGACGCGCGCCTGCGCCAGTGTCGCCGCAATCTCTGGCCCGCGATCGGCCAGCGATCCCGACAGCCGGTCAATATTGCCGAGAATGCCCACGATCGACCGCTGGTTCTTGTCGCCCAACAATTCGGTCAGCCGTTCGGTCAGCGTCGAAATCCGTTCAAGCAGTTGCGGTGCCGAATTCAGCAGCGCGCCAAGACCTCCCTGTTTGGTCGGGATCACCGGCTTGCCCATTGGTCCGGCATCGGTGATCGCGGGCGCACCCTTTACCGCGCCGTCTAGCACGACCGACGACGGCCCGGTAAAGCTGCCGAGGATCGTCGCTGCCGTCCCCTGCAGCACCGGCGTCTCATCCTTCAGCTGGATGCGGACGCGCTTGAATTCGGGGTTCTGCTTCCACAATTCGATTTCGGTGATCTGGCCCGACGGCACGCCTGAAAAGGTCACGCTCGACCCCTTGGCCAGTCCCTCGACCGACTGTTTGAAAAAGATGTCATATTCCTTCATGTGCCCGCCCGACAGGCCGGACAGCCAGACCAGAAAGGCCGCCAGCGCGACCAGCAGGCCCAGCACGACGCCACCGACGAGCACATTGTTGGAGCGGGTTTCCATCAGACTGCCTCTTTCTCATGCGCGGCTTTTGCAGCGGTCGCGGCGCGGCCACGCGGGCCATTGAAATATTCCTGGATCCACGGATGATCGGTCGCCAGCAATTCGTCGATCGTGCCGATCGCGATGACCTTTTTATCGGCCAGCACCGCCACCCGGTCGCAAATGGCATAGAGCGTGTCCAGATCGTGCGTGATCAGGAACACCGTCAGCCCCAGAGTCTTCTTCAGCGCCAGTGTCAGCTCATCGAACGCCGCCGCCCCGATCGGGTCGAGCCCGGCGGTCGGTTCGTCGAGAAACAGCAGGTCGGGATCGAGCGCCAGCGCCCGCGCCAGCCCGGCCCGCTTACGCATCCCGCCGGACAGTTCGGACGGATATTTCGGCCCGGCCTCGGGCGGCAAGCCCGATGTCACGACCTTGTACGACGCGATCTCGTCGAGCAGCGGCTTGCTGAGCCCGGGATAGAATTCGCGCAACGGCACCTGCACGTTCTCCGCCACCGTCAGGGTTGAGAACAGCGCGCCGCCCTGGAACAATATGCCCCACCGCTTGCTCAGCGACGGACTGTCCAGCTCGCCGGCGCCGTCGATCGGCACGCCAGCACTTCGATGTCGCCCGCATCGGGGATCTGCAGCCCGATGATCGAGCGCATGAGCACCGATTTTCCGGTGCCCGATCCGCCCACCACGCCGAGGATCTCGCCCCGCCGCACGTCCAGGTCGACCCCGTCATGAACGCGGTCCTCGCCGAAACTGTTGACCAGCCCGCGCACCCGGATGGCGATTTCGCCCCCTGCGTCCGTGCTCGTGTCCGCCACGTCCTGCACTTCATCGTTGTCGGCCATCATGCCCACCCGATCTGCGTAAAGAACACCGCGAAAATCGCATCGAGCACGATCACCAGGAAAATCGCCTGGACGACGGCGGCGGTCGTGCGGGTGCCCACTTCCTCGGCATTGCCCTTGACCTGCATACCCTGGAAACACCCCGACAGCGCGATGATCAGCCCGAAGACGGGGGCCTTGATTAACCCGATATAGACATCGGTCATCGGCACGACTTCACGAATCCGCTGAATATAGGTGACCGGCGGAATCCCGAGCGAGATCCAGCAGAACAGGCCACCGCCCAGGATCGACAGGATCGACGCATAAAAACCCAACAGCGGCATCATCAGCACGCCCGCATAGACGCGTGGCAACACCAGCGCCTCGGTCGGGGACACGCCGATCGTCCGCATCGCGTCGATTTCCTCGGTCAGCTTCATCGTGCCCAGCTGTGCGGCGAACGCCGATCCCGACCGCCCGGCCACCATGATCGCGGTCATCAACACGCCCAATTCGCGCATCGTCAGCCGCCCGATCAGGTTGATCGTGTAGATTTGCGCGCCGAATTGCGCCAATTGGACCGAACCCTGTTGCGCGATGACGATGCCGATCAGAAAGCTCATCAGGCCGATGATCGCCAGTGCCGAAACGCCGACCACCTCGAACCGCTGGACGACAGCGTGCAGCCGGAACCTCGACGGATGGACGATGGTGTGGACGAACGAAACGCAGACCCCGCCGAAAAATCCCAGCAGGCCGACCAGTGTGCCGCCCGCTGTCTTGGTCGCCGCGCCGATCTCGCCCAGCACACGCTCGAAAGAATTGACCTTGTCGGGTCGCATCTTGACCGGCTGGTGGGCATCGCCGACCTGTTTCAGGACTTGCGCGGTCTGCCCCTCGGCGCCCGTCACTTGCGCGCCGGTGTCTTCGGCTATCTTCAGCAGGATCAGCGCGCCGACCGTGTCCATCCGTCCGACCCCGGCCACATCGATGACACCGACATCGCCGCCGGCGCGCTCCGCCAGCCGCTGGGGCAGGTCGCCCAGGCGCGCCAGCGTGAGGTCGCCCGAGAACACAAGCGCCTGCCTGCCATCCAGTGTCTGTTCTGAGAAGTCGCTCGCCGTACCCATCAGGGGCGGACATGAAACATTATGCTCGCGACGGCAAGGCGTCGAGAGGTTAGATGGACGCGATGAAACGCCTCGCAATCTATGACATGGACCGGACGATCACCGTGCGTCCGACCTTTACCCCGTTCCTTGTTCACGCGGCCTTAACGCTCAACCCGGTGCGTTTGCTCCTTGCCCCCGTCGTGCTGGTGGCGATGCTGCTTTACGTAGTGAGGGCCATCGACCGCGCCACGCTGAAGGAAACCATGCAGAACCTCCTGCTGGGCCGCGCCATCGATGCAAAAGCGCTGGCAGGCGTGGTCGACAGTTTCGCCGAAAAGACCGCGCGCGGCAATATCCGGCCCGGTGCCCTGGCGCAGATCGCGGCGGACAGGGCGGCGGGCTATCACCTCGTCCTCGCCACCGCATCATACCGTCTGTATGCCGAGGCCATCGGGCGTCGCATGGGGTTCGAGGACGTGATCGCCACCAACACGCTGGTCGGCCTCGACACCCGCATCATGGCGCGGATCGACGGAGAAAATTGCTATGGCCCGGCAAAATTACGCATGGTCACCGCGTGGATGAAAACGATGGGGGTCGCGCGCGAGGGCGCCGTGATCCGCTTTTATTCCGACCATGTTTCCGATGCGCCGGTGCTGGCCTTCGCCGACGAAGCCTTCGCCGTCAACGCGCACGGCCCCTTGCAGAAACTGGCGCGGAACATGAAATGGAACATCGTCGACTGGAGTTGATTGGTGGGAAAACACTCCCTAAATTTTCTCGTTCCGAATAGGATTTCAGCACCGTCACCCCGGCGCAGGCCGGGGCCTATACGGATG
>NZ_JANXNX010000089.1 GCF_025353885.1 Sphingomonas sp.
TCCAGCAACTGCTGTTTTTTGGTAGCACCTAATATTGCAGTACTTACGTTTTTGAAACTCGTAATCCAATTTCAATCACTTCACTTTTGCAGGTTTGCGGGTGGCCTTTGAAGTAGCTTTGGCGCGTTTGGTGGAGGTAGCTTCGGGGAGTTCGATCGTTTGGCCCGAGCGTATATAACTTGAACCGATCTGAATATTCTCTGCATACTGATCGGAGAGCGTGATCTTCAAACGATCGGTCAAATCGACGCGGATCGTTGCCCGTAACCCAAGATCCTTATGCTGTGGTCCGTCATGATTGGTGAAATCATTGCGCACCCATCCATCGAGATCGTTGTAATGCGCCGCAATGCGGACCGCAACTTTATCGCTTACCGGAAGGTCGGTTGCTGCATCGAGTTGATACCCTCCATGTTCAAATTCATACCCGGCGCGACCTTCCACCGAGAAAGTCTTGCCGGGCTGTCGGGTGATGACACTAATCGCGCCAAGGCTGGCATTCTTGCCCAGCAGAGTGGACTGCGTACCCTTGATGAACTCCATCCGATCGATATCAAAGAATCCTGTGGAGTACAGTCGGCTTTTGCCAAGAAAGACACCGTCGCTGAACAGTGCGACCGATTGTTCGAAGGCCTGTGGCCGCGCCTGCGTGCCGAGGCCGCGAAAGGTGAGCGCCAATCCGTCATCGGGTGCCCGCGAAAACACAACGCCCGGCACCATGGTAACTGCCTGAAAAAGATCCTTGACGCCCTGGCTCGCCAATAATTCACCGCTGACCGCAGTAATGCTGACCGGAATCCGCTGTGCCGACTCCGAACGTTTCTGAGCAGTGACGACAATGTCACCCAAACCCTCCTGGGCTGGAGCGGGCGCAACCTCCGGAACTGTCGCCTGCGGCGGTGCGGTCCCGCTGGTTACAACTTGTGCAACCGCCGTGCCACAGTAGCCAAGCATAATGCAGGTCAGCGCCGCGGACGAAAGACAATTCTTCTTACTCATGAGCAGATCCTCTCCATGGTACGTCCGCCGGGGACTTTTCGCCGACCGGTCCGCTTTGCGTTGCTCTCATTGGCAACGTTCCACGTATCATTGACTTCAAAGTGTCGTTAGTGTCAAGATGACAATATCGACACCATGAGTAGGGCGCAGCGCGCAGACGTTGGCCCAGGAGAAAAGAATGAGCGACGCGGTCTACGACGTGATCCAAATCGGCTATGGTCCCGTCAGCGAAGCTCTGGCACTGATGCTCGGACGTCAGGGACGATCGGTTGCTGTGTGCGAACGGTGGACTGAGCGTTACCCCCTACCCCGCGCCGTATGCGTCGATCACGAACTTTATCGCGTTCTGGCGGCAAACGGCATGGGCGATATATTGCCGTCGGTAACCCACGCCGGACCGCTGTATCAATGGTTCAATGCTGACTGGAAGGAATTGCTCGTAATCGATTGGCAGAAGACATCGATTTCAGGTGGCCCGGAAGTCAACTTCGTCCACCAGCCAACCTTGGAAAAAGCGCTGGACCTTATGGTGCAAACGCAATCGAGCGTCGCTTTCCATATGGGGTGGGAGGCTATCAGCATCGAGCAGGATGCAGAACTTGCTCATGTCGTGCTTCGACATGCCGACACGGGCGTGGAAAAGCGGCTCTCTGCTCGTTATGTGGTGGGCTGCGACGGCGCCAATTCGATTGTACGCGAGGCCATCGGCAGTACGCGCGAGAACCGTGGCTTTGAAGCAGATTGGCTTGTGATCGACGTGTTGCTGAAGGACGGCGTGACGATTGAGAAACTGGGAATCCCGGATGCCGGGCAATATTGCAATCCTGCGCGGCCTACTACGATTGTACCGGCTGGTGTGCGCGACGGTAAGAAGTTTCGTCGGTGGGAATTCATGCGCCTGCCAGGCGAAACCGTCGAAGAGCTGGAGCGCGTGGATCGGGTTTGGGAACTGCTTAGTGCCTGGGCCGGGCCCGACGATGTGGAACTGGTCCGCCACAAGGTTTATAATTTTCGATCGCTCATCGCCGATCGCTGGCGTGACCGACGGTTGCTGATCGCGGGCGATGCGGCGCACGTCATGCCGCCTTTCATGGGCCAGGGCATGTGTTCGGGTTTACGAGACGCGTGGAACCTTTCCTGGAAGCTGGCGCTCATTCTCGATGGCAAAGCCGATGACCGGTTGCTCGACACATATCAGACCGAGCGCCTTCCGCATGTCAGCCAGATTACCGATATGGCGATCTTCCTCGGTCAGATGATCTGTATTCCTGACCCCGCAGCAGCGGCGGAGCGCGACCTCGCCTTTCTCGGTGGCGCAGCACCGCCCCTGCCGCCCTTCCCACAACTTGTCGGTGGGCTGCTCCATCACGCTGCCGATGATCAATTGCAATCGGGTGCTGGGCTGTTGTCGCCCCATGGCATGATCGAACAGTATGGGCATGGCATTCGCCTCGACGACCTGGTTCATGGCGGCAGCGGATTCGTTGTTATCACCCGCGGGTTCGATGGCAAAGCCGCGCTTGACCCAAGCAGCCGCGACGCTCTTGCTACCTTGGGTGTGCACTATATCGATTTATCAACAAACGGGTCAGCCGATGCGGTTCGCGACATCGACGGAAGGATTGATGCATTCCTGGACGAGCGTGGCTGGAGTGCGATGATCGTTCGGCCTGACTTCTACGTCTATGGGGGCGCGGATGACCGAAGCAACTTCGCCGCGCTTGCGCGCACGCTGATTGCGGACCTCACCGTAGCTGGCGTGCATGTCACCAAGACTCAGAGCGATCAAAACCCCAAGGAGCACGTATGAAACTCGCTCGCTTTCAAACAGATGATGGCCCAAAACTTGGCCTCGTCGAGGCCGAGCAGGTTGCAGATCTGACGGGGGCCGGACTTGCTTACCCAACGATGCTCGCGCTGATCCAAGCTGGGCCGGACGGACTCGATGCAGTGCGCACCACAGCACTCGGGGCACCGCGCAGGCCGCTCGCTGACGTTGAGCTGCTAGCGCCGATCGAGCGGCCCGGTAAGTATCTTGCGATTGGAATGAATTACCAAAAGCATCTGGAAGAAGCCGACAGGCTTGGTGTCCAGCGTTCTCAACATCAGGTCTGGTTCAATAAACAAACCACCTGTCTCGCCGGTCCGTTCGATATAATCGAACCGGGCGTCACCGAAAAACTCGATTATGAGGCTGAGCTTGGGCTGGTGATTGGCCGCCGTGCCAAGGCCGTAACGGCTGAAAATGCTCTTTCTTATGTTTTCGGTTATTTTGTCGCCAACGACGTGTCCGCCCGCGATTGGCAATTCCATTCGCCCACCTTTACGATGGGTAAGTCGTTCGACACCCACGGACCCATTGGTCCGTGGATCGTTACCGCAGATGAAATCCCTGATCCGCAAACGCTCGAACTGCGGTGTTGGGTTAATGGCGAAATTCGACAGTCCAACAACACGGCCAACATGCTTCATCGCATCGATGCCCAAATCGCCTATCTTTCGACAGCCTTTACCTTGGAACCGGGCGATCTGATTGCCACGGGGACACCCGAGGGAGTCGGCGTGGGTCGGCAGCCTCCAACCTTTTTACAGAGCGGCGATGTCATACGCTGTGAAGTCGAAAAGATTGGTGCGATCGAAAACAAGGTTGCCTAGGCAATTGGCTGAACCGAAAAATGGTCAGCGTGTATTCTGAGAGGGAAAAACCATGGCCGTTCTGGGAATTCTGTCTTTTACTCTGGAAGTGCCCGATCTCGACGAAGGTGTTCGATTTTACACAGACGCGGGATTGGTGGCGACGGTCGACGGCGATATTGCGCGCCTGCGTTGTCCAGGCCAGAACCGTGACTCCATCACGCTGGTGGGTGGCTTTCCCGTCAAGCGACTGCACCACGTCGCGCTTCGCGCGGATAATCTGGACTTGATCGCAGAGAACGTTGTCGAGTTTGGCGGTGATGTGGTCGATCCGCCCAGGGGTTATTCGGACAATGGCCTTTGGGTCGCCGATCCGCATGGCATGTTGCTTCACTTAAGCGAGCAACCCGCTGATCCGGAGCTTGTTGCGGGACCCGTATTCAGCGTCAATGGTCCAGGGCGAATCGTTCGCAAGCGTCGACCGGCTGTGCTGCCCGGTAGTTCCTATTCACCGGCAACCCCGAGGCGACTTGGCCATGTTTTAGTTTTTACTCCGGATGTTCCCGCCAGCGTGAAGTTTGTCACTGAAGCTTTGGGCATGGGACTAGCCGATCGCGCGCAGGATATAATTGCTTTCTGCTGCGCGCGCGCAGACAGCGATCACCACGTGCTTGCTTTCGCCAAATCGCCAGGCGTCGGCTTTCATCATGGCAGTTTTCAAGTGCAGGACCCGGACGAGGTCGGTCGCGGAGGACGTGCGTTGGTCGAGAAAATGGGGAAAGGCGACTGGGGTTTCGGCCGCCACACAATCGGATCAAACTTCTTTCATTACATTCAGGACCCGTGGGGCAGCTGGTTCGAATATTATTCCGACATGGATTATATCGACGACTATGCGGAGTGGTCCCCAACGAATTATAGGATGGCAGACAGCCTAGCCAATTGGGGACCGCCCGTGCCAACGGACTTTGTTCACAATTATGAAATTAGTACAGAGAGTTAATTGCATTGTGTCGTCTCATAAGTTTTTTCGGTTGCGGCAGCCGGTTCCAAGCTTGCGGACGCAACGTTATCGGTTTGTAGCCCGCCCGGGGCGCTCTGAACTCCGATCAGGCACGTCGAATGCAATTGAGCAGGATGCAATGTCCGGTTGTCAGTTCCCGATCCTTTTTTGGGCTCGATCCGACGATAGCTGCCGTGCGCACAACCCTCGTGGACGCCAGGCCTGTGTTAAGGTCGTTGGAGACTTGCGAGCATCATGAAGAATGAGAGCGAAGCCTTGTCGGGGGATAGTACCGATCGCCATAAGAAGCATGGGGGGTCCAGCCCGGATTATCAGGCTGCTTCCTGGTCCCCTCCCGATCTGAATGCCAGCCGGTGTCTCGAGGCAAGTATCACCGCTCACGGCAAAGAATGCCTCTGGCCCAGAATGGACATGCAACGGCGCCGTCATGCCGGGCGTGAAAATGGACCGAAGGTACTCGGCAACATAGCTCCTCGCCGGGGCCAACGGCAGAGGCCCCACCGTCGAGACATGGCTGCCGCCTTTAGGACGCCAGGTTTTGCTGGCGAGCGTAAATAGCCAGGCTGAGCCGAAAGACTGCACCACCACGCTGGTAGTTGCTGCGGCAGCTTGTGCGGAATCTGTCGATGTAAACCGATCCAAGTGCCAGAATATTCTTCCGGTCGGCAGAGTCGAGATCTTCGCTTGGATTAAAAGGCAAGCGGGGCCGGCCTCCTCTGCGCCACACGGACGCGTGGTCGCCTGCGCGAAGATCGGCACGCTCCAACCGACAGCCAAAGTTGCAACAAGACCGAAAAGCAATACGCGCATATGCCAACTCCAAGCCTACAATGGTAATTTCGAGAATGTCGGCTTTCAGGCGTGCCTGCAACCCGCACCAGCGGCCGTAGGTGTGCGGATCTTTCATGATTTCTGGCCTTGGCTTGTCAGTCCTTAGACAATAAGGCGATTCGCAATCGACAAACCATCCTGCCATCTGAAAGCTAGGTTCGTATGCAAATCATCGTCCGCGACAATAACGTTGACCAAGCCCTTCGCGCGCTGAAAAAAAAACTGCAGCGCGAGGGCGTATACCGCGAAATGAAGCTTCGTCGACATTACGAAAAGCCTTCCGAAAAGAGAGCCCGCGAAAGAGCAGCGGCAATCAGCCGTTCGAGGAAAGCCGACCGCAAGCGTGCCGAACGCGATAGCTGACTATTCGTAAGGCGCGGCCGTTGCTATGCCGCCTTGATCACCGCCTTTACTACCATGGTAAATATCCGACGCGTTATAGGTACAAATGGGCGAGGCTTGGCGCTCCATCTTTTCACTTTGTCCAATAACAACCAATTTCTGAAAAACGCGACAGCCAGTGCCGCAAAGCGATTGCAAATCACGTTCCGACACTCTAAGTTTTCTTTGTCGAAAATGGTGGACCGGATGTGGTGAACCCCGGTCACCCTGCTTGGGGCAGGGTATATCCAGCTCCCTTCCAGGAAGCCGCGGACCGCGACGCAGGTGGGCGTGTGTCTGCTGCGTAGCGGTGTCCGAGTGGTCCAGCGATGGGGCATTTAGGAGCTCCTCCAGCCTTGCACGTTCTTCGCCGAGCCTGCGGCGTTTGAAGCGAGGACCTTTTCAATGCAACATACTCAAGTTCTGGTGATCGGCGGCAGCCTTGTCGGCCTTTCCGCTACTGTGTTTCTTGCCGCACAGGGTGTCGAGGCAATCACGATCGAGCGCCATATGGCGCCAACACCAGCATCCACGACGTGCACAACCTCGCATGGAAACTGGCCGCGGTCGCTTCGGGCTCGTCCTCGCCAGCATTACTCGACAGCTACGATGCTGAGCGGCGACCTGTAGCGTGGCGGCGGCACCAGCAGATATTTGCCCGTCCTGACTATGCCAAGGAAGCCCAAGGCTGGGCGGAAGACGAGCCGATCATTGACGACGATGCGATGGAGTTTGGGCAAATCTACCGCTCCACTGCGATAATTGGCGCAGGTCCCGAACTTCCCGCTGCAAAGCGGCCAGACGAGTGGCGCGGACAGCCGGGTACGCGGGCACCCCACTTCCCAATCGGGGAGGGCAGCGCTCCACGCTCGTTTTTGGACCTGTTGCAAAGGGGATGGCTGCTGGTCGCAACTGATCCGACTTGGCGAACGATCGCAAGAGAGGCCGCGGCGATTGCCAGGCAAGCCGTGGT
>NZ_JANXNX010000090.1 GCF_025353885.1 Sphingomonas sp.
GCGAAATAGCAAAGTTTCGCGCCCGACGCCGATTTCATTACTTGCAGCGTGCGCCGTCCTTGTCGATCGCCCGGCCCGCCAACGCGCCGCCAGCAGCGCCCAGCAGCGCGCCGAGCGTCGATGAGCCGCCCGGTGCGATGATTCCGCCAAGCACCGCGCCGCCGACACCGCCGACGATCAGGCCGGTCGTGCCATCGTTGCGACGGCAATAATATTGGCCGTTCTGGCCGCGATAGACGCGATCGTTGCGGCTGAGTCGACGCTCGCGATAGTTCGGGGCATCGCGGTAATATTTGTCGGCATAATAAGCGTTGTTGGATGGATCGGGGCGATTATAGTCATAGCGACGATATTCGCGGTACTGATTGTCCGATGCATAACCCGGACCTCCGCTCATGCCATCGCCAGCGCATCCTGCCAGCATCGTTGCCGCAGCCAGTGCAGCCATCAAAACCGTCTTCATCGCGATCCTCCATTATCGTTACGGTTTCATAACACATGACAGGATGGTTGGTTGCCTGCCGCTTTGCACGTTAAGGGGCAGCAGTGACTTACCCACTGACTTACCCGTTAACTTACGATGCGATCATCCTCGGCGCGGGGGCAGCGGGCCTGATGTGCGCGGCAAAGGCCGGGCAACGCGGGCGGCGCGTGCTGTTGATCGATCATGCCGATGAACCCGGCAAAAAGATCCTGATTTCGGGCGGGGGGCGGTGCAATTTTACCAATTCGGCCACGGTTCCCGAACGGTTCCTGTCGGCCAACCCGCATTTCGCGAAGTCAGCGCTGGGTCGCTATTCGCCGCAGGATTTCGTGGCCCTGGTCGATGACTATGGCATCGCCTGGCACGAAAAGACGCTCGGCCAGTTATTCTGCGACGGATCGGCGCGCCAGATCGTCGCTATGCTGTTGTCCGAAGCACCCGCAACCGTGACCCTGACGCTCGGCCAATCGATTACCGACGTCGCGCACGCCGATGGCCAGTTTGCGGTCACCGTCGGCGGCGTGGTCCAGCGGGCGCCGTCGCTCGTCATCGCGACCGGCGGGCCCAGTATTCCGAAAATGGGCGCGACGGGCTTTGCCTATGACCTTGCGCGCAAGTTCGGGCTGAAAATCGTCGAGCCCCGCCCCGCGCTCGTCCCCCTGACGCTCGGTGGCGAGGACGTGCTGTTTCGCGAGCTGTCGGGCGTGGCCGCCCCGACCCGCGTCCGCTGTGGCAAAACTGTGTTCGATGAAGCCAGCCTGTTCACCCATCGCGGCCTCAGCGGCCCCGCGATCCTTCAGATCAGTTCCTACTGGCGGCACGGCGCCGCGATCGGCATCGACTTTCTGCCCGGTCTCAACGCGCGAGACACCCTGCTGGACGCCAAGCGAACGCGCCCGAAAGCCACCGTCCGCAGCATCCTGGCCGACTACCTTCCCGCGCGCCTCGCTGGCGAACTCGCCGAACGGATCGGCATCGTGGGGCTACTCGCCGACCAGTCCGACAAGCGGCTGGTCGAAGCGGCAAGCCAGCTCAACGACTGGCAATTTAGTCCAAATGGAACAGAGGGTTACGCCAAGGCAGAAGTCACCCTCGGCGGCATTGATACCAATGGCTTGTCCCAGAAAACCATGGCAGCAAAATCCGTCCCCGGCCTGTTCGCGATCGGCGAGGCCGTCGACGTCACCGGCTGGCTCGGCGGCTATAATTTCCAATGGGCCTGGGCCTCCGCCGCCGCTGCGGCTGAGGCGCTTTGACCCCATAAACTAGGTGATCAACCAACCAGATCCTTGGTCGCGAACCAGATGACATGGCGCGGCCCGGTGCCGTTGCTCCGTGCACGCACCGCCACCTCCTCGGTCGCAAACCCCGCCTGCCGCAGCCGCTTGGCAAAGGCGGCATCGGGTGCCGCCGACCAGATCGCGAGGATGCCGCCGGGTTTCAGCGCGCGTTTCGCCTGGGCCAATCCTGCCACCGAATAAAGCCGGTCGTTCTCGTCGCGCGTCAGCCCGTCGGGACCATTGTCCACGTCGAGCAGGATCGCGTCATAAGCCCCTCGCTCCCGCGCGATCACCGCCGCCACATCGTCGGTGACCAGGCGCACGCGGCGGTCGTCGAGGCATCCGGCCATCAACGCGACCATCGGGCCCCGCGCCCAGGCAATTATCTCAGACACCAGTTCGACCACCGTCGTCACCGCATCAGCGGGCAGCGCAGCCAGCGCCGCGCGCAGGGTAAAGCCCATGCCATAGCCACCGATCAGCAGATGCGGCCGCTGGCGCTGGCCCAGTCGCGCGCACGTCATCACCGCCAGCGCTTCTTCCGAACCACTCATCCGGCTGTTCATCAATTCATTGCGGTCGAGCACGATCATGAAATCGCCACCCCGCCGGAACAGACGCAGTTCCTGGCCGCCACCGGGGACTTGCGCGGTGCCGAGTAATTCGCGTGGTGTCATTGGCCTGCCTCGATTGAACGACGATCACCGGCGAGCACGGTCGAAATGGTGGACAGGGCTGCTATCCTATTGAAGGACTAATTACTTGAAAAACTTTATCTAAATTCGCATTAAATCGAGCTATGACCCCTTCAGTGCCCCCAAATGTATCCTTATGCTTTTCGGACTACCGGCAGGCCCAGTAAAAGTCAGAGGTTGGGACTTACCAGCCATTCTCGGCGCAAAGGCTAAACTGCAAGTTCCGAGAGGAGCCGACGTTCGCGATTTTGGCCCAGCGGCATTCATCGGGCAACCTGGCCGAGACCTGCTTGCGGTCGTGAGGCAACTCGCGCCCAAATCGAATTCCAAAAATTGTGCCTCTCAGCTCCTGATAAACTCCGGTATGGGGCTGCATCAACGGCGCGAGAATATTTCTAGCGAATGACAGTTCGTCATTCCCGCACGCAGTAAGACTAAGATCCCTT
>NZ_JANXNX010000103.1 GCF_025353885.1 Sphingomonas sp.
CGCCTTCTGCCCGCAAGATGTCCATGACGACGGCATATTTGCTGAAGTGATGCGCACTGTCGGGGTTCTGGACGATATAGTCGGGGTGGTGGACGGCGTGGAGCATTCGGGTTCCTGGCGAACTAAATTTCGTCGTCTCCCCGGCGCAGGCCGGGGCCTATACGGCTGTCAGAAAGAGGCGCACCCGACCCGGAAGCGGTATAGGCCCCGGCCTTCGCCGGGTGACGGCAGTGAATTTCACAGTTGCGCAACCATCATCTCCTCGGACAATAGCGGTCAACCGGAGACGATCCATGAACACCCTTCCCTATCGCCCAGCCGCCGCGGTCATGTTGATCAACGCCGAGAATAAGGCGTTCGTTGCCCAGCGTATCGATTCGAGCTTCGACGCGTGGCAGATGCCACAGGGTGGGCTCGACGAGGGTGAAAACGCGCGCGATGGTGCCCTCCGGGAACTGAAGGAGGAAACCGGCATCGCCCCGCACCAGGTCGAGATCATCGCCCAGGCGTCGCGCAAACTGACCTACGACCTGCCGCCCGAGCTACAGAAAAAATTGTGGAAGGGGCGTTACGCAGGGCAGACGCAAAGCTGGTTCCTCGCGCGGTTTCTCGGGACCGACGCGGATGTGAACCTCGAAACCGAACACCCCGAGTTCCGCGCATGGCAATGGGTCGATCCGTGGGAGCTTCCCCAGTTAATCGTGACCTTCAAGAAAAAGCTTTACGAAGAGGTGCTCGAGGAGTTCAGGCCGTTCCTGCCTTTGCCGCCTGCCTAAACTTGTGGAGCAACGGTTCGGTGTAGCCGTTCGGCTGCGTCAGTCCCTCAAACACCAGCGCCCGGGCGGCGGTGAAGGCGATACTAGCCGCTGGGTCTGGCGCCATTGGCCGATACAGCGCGTCTCCAGCATTCTGGGCATCGACCTTTGCCGCCATCCGCAGCAGTGCGGCATCGACCTGCTCTGCAGAACAGACGCCGTGGAGCAGCCAGTTTGCCATATGTTGCGATGAAATCCTGAGCGTGGCGCGGTCTTCCATCAGGCCGACATCGTCGATGTCGGGGACTTTCGAACAGCCGATGCCCTGGTCGATCCAGCGCACGACGTAGCCCAGAATTCCCTGAGCATTGTTGTCGAGTTCGCGCTCGACCTCGGCCGGCGACCAGTTGCGACCGGCTGCAAGCGGGATCGTCAGCAGGGCGGACAGCGGCGGGATCGCGGCGACCTCTGCTTGCCGCGCAAATACATCGACCTGATGATAATGCATCGCGTGCAGCGTGGCCGCGGTCGGTGACGGCACCCATGCGGTGTTCGCGCCCGACATCGGATGGCCGATCTTCTGCACCATCATGTCGGCCATGCGGTCGGGAGCGGCCCACATGCCCTTGCCGATCTGCGCCTTGCCCGACAGCCCGCAGGCAAGCCCGATGGCGACGTTGCGACCCTCGTACGACTTGATCCAGGCGGACGCTTTCATCTCTGCCTTCGGCACCATCGGCCCTGCGCGCATCGACGTGTGCATCTCGTCACCGGTGCGGTCGAGGAAGCCGGTGTTGATGAAGGCGATTCGGCTCCGCACGGCATGGATCGTTGCCGCAAGATTTGCAGAGGTCCGCCGTTCCTCGTCCATCACGCCGACCTTGATCGTGTTGCGCGTCAGGCCCAGAAGATCCTCGGTCGCGTCGAACAGCGCGTTCGTGAAGCCGGCTTCCTCGGGTCCGTGCATCTTGGGCTTGACGATATAGATGCTGCCGGCGCGGCTGTTCTGCCCATTATCGTGCAGCGCGATGAGCGACGTGATGACGGTATCCAATATGCCCTCGGGCACTTCCGAACCGTCGGGCAGCAGGATTGCCGGGTTGGTCATCAGATGCCCGACATTGCGGACGAACATCAGGCTGCGCCCGTGGAGCGTGAAGGCACCCCCGGTCCCTTGCCATTCGCGGTCGGCATCGAGCGCGCGGGTCAGCGTCCTGCCCCCCTTTTCGAAAGTCGCGGTCAGGTCGCCCTTCATCAGACCGAGCCACGTCCGGTAAGCGACAACCTTGTCATCGGCATCGACGGCGGCGACCGAATCCTCAAGGTCGATGATCGTCGACAGCGCCGATTCGAGGATGACGTCGGCAATGCCCGCCGGGTCACTGGCGCCGATGGCGCTATCCCGGTCGATGATGAGTTCGATGTGCAAGCCGTGGTTACGGAGCAGAACGGCGGACGGGTTGCTGCGATCCCCTCGCCACCCAATGGCCGGAAGATCGGCAACCGAGGTCAGGTCGGCCCAACTGCCCGATCCCAGCGGCACTGCGCGGTCGAGGAAATCCTTGGCATAGGCAATGACCGCGGCCCCGCGGATCGGGTCATATCCGCCCGCAACCGCCGGGGGTGCGTTCAGCGCGTCGGTGCCGTAAAGCGCGTCGTACAGACTGCCCCAGCGCGCGTTGGCGGCGTTCAGCGCAAAGCGTGTGTTGAGCGATGGCACCACCAGCTGCGGTCCAGCGAGCGTCGCCACCTCGGCATCGACGTTGTCGGTCGTGATGGCGAAGACGGCGGGTTCGTCGACCAGATAGCCAATTTCACGAAGGAATGCCTGATAGGCTTCGGCATCGTGAGGTTGGCCTGCGCGCGCGCTGTGCCATTCATCGATCTTTGCCTGCAGAGCGTCGCGCTTTTCGAGCAAGCTGCGGTTGTGCGGCGTGAAATGGGCGATAATTTCAGCCAGCCCGCTCCACAGTGCGGCAGCCTCTATGCCAGTGCCGGGAAGCGCCTCATGCTCGACGAAATCGATCAGGGCGGGCGCAACCTTCAGGGTGGCGCGGTCGAGATAGACGGGCATGGGAACTCCTTGGCTAATGGTCGATGCGTACTGGTGGTGCCGGGGAGGAAACCGCCGCCGCTATGACGCCGTTTGGCCCCTTCGACAAGCGGGTGACTGCCGGTTAGACGGGTGGAATGACGACACTGACATATGACGAAAACTCACTGATCGACCGGGCGGGCGCTGCGCCGATGCTGCGCCAGGTTGAAACCTGGGCAGCGATCAATTCGGGGACGGGCAATCTGGCAGGTCTGGCGACAGTCGCCGGACTGCTGGCCGATGCATTTGCGGCATTGCCGGGCGACGTCCGGTTGGTCGAAGCAGCCCCGGTCGATGCGATTTTGCCCGATGGATCGCGGCAGGAGCACGCGCACGGCCAGCATTTGCACCTTTGCGTGCGCCCCCAGGCGAACCGGCGGGTGCTGCTGACCGGCCATATGGACACGGTGTTCGGCGCCGACCATGTCTTCCAGACTTTGCGAGAGAGTGAACCCGGCATCGTCAACGGGCCGGGCGTGGCGGACATGAAGGGGGGCATCGCGGTGATGCTGGCGGCACTGGCGGCATTCGAGGGGAGTACAGGCGCGACTGCCCTTGGCTATGACGTTCTAATCAACAGCGACGAGGAAACCGGGTCGCTGTCGTCGTCCGCGCTGATCACCGAACTGGCGCGCGGCAAGGTGGCGGCGCTGACCTATGAACCCGCCGCCCTGCCCGACGGCACGCTGGCGGGCGCGCGTCCGGGGAGCGGAAACTTCAGCTTCATCGTGACGGGCCGGGCCGCGCACGCGGGGCGGAACCCGGAGGACGGGCGCAATGCATTGCTGGCGGCGGCGGCACTTGCGCTGCGGCTGGCGGCTGTTCAGGCACCCGGGCTGTCGGTGAACCCTGCCCGCATCGACGGCGGCGGACCGAACAACGTCGTGCCCGATCACGCCGTCCTTCGCGTCAACATGCGGCCCTCCACCCCCGCCGACGAGGACCGTGCGCGGTCGGCAATCGACCTCGCCATCGTCGAGATCGCGACGCTGCACGATGTCGGTATCCATGTGCACGGCGGCTTTGGACGCCCACCCAAGCCCATGGACCCGCCTGCCGAAAAGCTGTTTAGCCTGGTCCGCGATTGTGGCACGGCACTGGGCCAGGCGATCGGGTGGAAAGCGACCGGCGGCGTGTGCGACGGCAATAACATTGCGGCGTGCGGGGTCCCGGTGGTGGACACGATGGGTGTGCGCGGAGGCGCGATCCATTCGTCGGACGAATATCTGATTATTAAATCACTGGAGGAGCGAGCGATGCTGAGCGCCTTGGTCCTGCACCGCATTGCCGATGGGGAAAGCCAGTGACATTCCGGATGCGGGCAGCACGAACGTCCGACCTTGCGGCGTTGTATGAAATGGCGAAACTGACCGGCGGCGGGTTTACCAACCTGCCGCCCGACAAGCCGTCGCTGGTTGCCAAGCTGGACCGGTCGGCGGTGGCCTTTGCAGGCGCGCAGGATGTTCTGGGCGAAGACCTGTTCGTGCTGGTGCTGGAAAATACCGAGACCGGTCAGGTCCGTGGCACCTGCCAGATATTCAGCCAGGTGGGCATGAGCGCGCCCTTTTACAGTTATCGCATCGGCACGCTGACGCAGCATTCCCGCGAGCTGGAACGCACGTTCCGCGCCGACATGCTGACGCTTTCGACCGACTTGGAAGGAGCGAGCGAAGTCGGCGGCCTGTTCCTTCACCCGCATGAACGCGCCGGCGGCCTGGGCATGCTGATCGCGCGCAGCCGTTACCTGTTCATCCGCCAGCACCGCGCCCGCTTTGCCGACACGACGATCGCTGAATTGCGCGGCCTGATCGACGAAAGCGGCGGCTCACCGTTCTGGGACGGGATCGCGGGCCGCTTTTTCGGAATGAGCTTTCAGGAAGCCGACGAATTCAACGCCATCCACGGCCACCAGTTCATCGCCGACCTGATGCCCAAGCACCCGGTCTATATCGCCATGCTGAGTGAAGCCGC
Organism: Sphingomonas sp.; assembly: GCF_025353885.1. Taxonomy (GTDB): domain Bacteria; phylum Pseudomonadota; class Alphaproteobacteria; order Sphingomonadales; family Sphingomonadaceae; genus Sphingomonas_O. Next base: position 4,822 of record NZ_JANXNX010000103.1, read on the forward strand.
ACGTGCCGCCATCGGCCTGCCCCACCCATCGGGGCGCGCGGCCATGCGAATGCTGGAGGGCGAAGGATTTTCAGCGGACGGCTATGTCGACATTTTCGACGGTGGGCCGACGATGCGCGCGCCGACGGACCGCATTCGGTCGGTCCGGGATGCCCGGTTCGCCACCATCGGCGCGGTGGCCACTAACGATGCGACACGCGCCATAGTGTCGCACGGCAGGCTGGATGAATTCGTGGCGACGTGGGGCTGCGTCGATGGCGACCGGATCGATCCCGCCGCCGCGCAGTTGCTGGGCGTGGCCGCAGGCGACGAAATCCTGGTGGCGCCGCAATGAGCCTGGTCGAAATCAATTTCGACGGCATCGTCGGCCCCAGTCATAACTATGCGGGGCTGAGCGCGGGTAATCTCGCCTCGGCCAGCAATGCGGGCGCTATTTCGCATCCCCGGGCGGCGGCGTTGCAGGGGATCGAGAAGATGCGGGCGAACATGGCGCTCGGGCTGGCGCAGGGGTTCTTCCTGCCGCACGATCGTCCAGACGTTGCTTGGCTGGCGTCGATTGGCTCTGATCCCGACCACGCCGAGCCTCATATTCGCGCAGCCGCTTTGTCGGCATCGGCAATGTGGGCCGCCAACGCCGCCACCGTGTCGCCCGCCCCCGACACCGACGACGGGCGCTGCCACCTGACCCCCGCGAACCTGATGACCATGGCCCACCGCGCGCACGAATGGCCGGGCACGCTGGCCCAGCTAAAGCTGGCCTTCGCCCACCCCGCATTTGCGATCCATGCCCCCATCCCGGCCCCGTTCGGTGATGAAGGCGCGGCCAACCACATGCGCCTGTGTCGTGAGCATAGCGCACCAGGTATCGAGGTCTTCGTCTATGGCGTGCGCGGCGGTCGCTTTCCGGCGCGCCAGCATATCGAGGCGTCAAAGGCGGTGGCGCGACTGCATGGCGTCAACAGCGCGCTGTTCGTGGCCCAATCAGAGGCGGCAATCGCTGCGGGCGCATTCCACAACGACGTCGTGGCCGTTGCCAACGAACGCGTGCTGTTCACCCACGAGCAGGCGTTCGAGGACAAGGCGCAATTCTATGGTGCGTTGCAGGAGCGGCTGCCCGAAGTCGAGATTATCGAAGTTCCGGCTGACGTGATCTCGCTTGGCGATGCCATCTCCAGCTATTTGTTCAACGCGCAACTTGTGACCTTGCCCGCTGGCGGCGGCATGGCGCTGATCCTGCCAAACGAGGCGCAGGACAACGCGCGTGTCTGGGCATGGCTGCAAAGCCTGATTGCGGGCAATGGCCCGATCCGGCGACTGGTCCCGGTCGACCTGCGCGAATCGATGGCTAACGGCGGCGGTCCCGCCTGCCTGCGCCTGCGTGTGGTTGCCGACCCGACGACCGTCGATCGACGCTTCATGGCGGACACGGCGAAACTGGAGATGATCGGGGACGTCGTCGAGCGGCATTGGCCGAAAACGATGGAGCCCGGTGACTTGGGAAACAGCGCTGTAATCGAGGGCATCAGGCGGGCGCGGGCAGCCCTGATTTCGGCGCTAAGTCTTCCCGAACTGTCGAGTTAATTTACATTTAACCATGACGGTGACAGCCGATCCACGGTTTTTCGCGCTTGGCCCGGTCCTTGCTCTATCAAGGGCATGTTAAAAAAAATCGGTCGCCTCTTCACTATCAAGACCAAGTGGGAAGCCTATCTCATCATATACTCGCTCGCGACTGGATCAATGGAGCGCGGCAAGGCGTATCTGGTGACTTACCCGGGCTACGGAGGATGGCTGTTGATGGCCGCCTGTTCGGGCGCGGTCTTTCTGGGTGGTGCGAAGATACTCGACGCGATCACGATGTTGCGCGAGCGGTCGGAGGAAGCAGCGAAGGTCTAAGGGCGTGGACATGATGTCGATGGACACCAGCCTGGTGGCAGACGAGCTTTGCTACCCGCCTTCCCGTTATAATTCCTCATGGAGAAATTGGTGCGCCCGGAGCGATTCGAACGCCCGGCCCTCAGATTCGTAGTCTGATGCTCTATCCAGCTGAGCTACGGGCGCACTGGGATGGTTCCCCTAGGCGAGCGTTTCCAAAGGTGCAACCCCGTTACGCCGCCCGTTGCTCGGCGATGCGCACTTCCCTATGCCACGGCCATGACAAAACGCCTCGTCCCGATGTTCGTGCTTGCGCTTTCGGCTTGCAGCAATGGGGTCAACCCCCCTTCGCTGCTACCCCGACCGATTGAAAAACAGGCGCTTGCCACTCCCCCGGTCGCGGTTTCGGTGACCGCTGGCCCCATCGACCCTGCCCTCCAGAAACAGATCGTCGACGCGCTCGCCAAGGTGAAGATGGGCGACGCCCAATTCACCCGGACCGACCGGGCCAGCGGTCGCCAGATCGCCGCCGGGCGTGGCGCGGCCGAGGGTAGCGAAGCATGGGTCGTCGGACAGCAGGCGCAATCGGCGCTGGAGGCCGCGCGCCAGGACAGTGCGGGCGGGCTTGCTGAGATTGCGGCCCTGCTGCTGGCGCAGACGCAGGCGGCTGCAAGCGATCCGAAATTGGGTGGCGTGGCCGAACTGACAGCAGCAGAAAGCGAAGCCAGCACTATTGTCGCACGCCAGACTGAACGCCTGCAGGAACTTACCCGCTAAGGACGGTTGAAACCCGGCTCGGCCTTATGTCGCTGCGCCAACGTTACATAGGCCGGCGCACCGCGACGATTGCGGGCAATCTCGTCGGCGTCCATGTCACGCAATTTTTTGGCAGGGCGACCCATCCACAATTCGCCGCTGCGGATAGTCTTTCCCGGCGTCAGCAACGACCCCGCGGCCAGCATCCCGTCCGATTCGATCGTGCAACCATCCATGACGATGCTGCCCAGCCCGACGAATGCGCGGTCGTGCAGGACTGATCCGTGGAGCATGACCATGTGACCGATCAGCACGTCGTCGCCGATGATCGTGGGCAATCCATCGTGGCCGTCCTTTGCCGAGTCGACGTGGATGACCGTGCCGTCCTGGATGTTGGTCCGCGCTCCGATAACGATCCGGTTCACGTCGCCGCGCAGGACGCAATTGTACCAGATGCTCGACTGCGGGCCGATCGTGACATTGCCGATGACATGGCATCCGGGTGCGATAAAAGCGCTGTCCTCGACGGTCGGCAGTACGCCGCCGAAGGGGATCAGGCCGACGCCTTCAACCATTGAGCAGCCGCGCCGCATGCGCCGCGTGATAGGTCAAGATACCCGAACATCCCGCCCGCCGGAACGCGAGCAGCGTTTCCAGCACCAGCGCATCGCGATCGGCCGCCCCTGGGGCGGCCGCCGCCTCGATCATCGCATATTCGCCAGATACGGCGTAGGCGAACACCGGTATCTCGAACCGTTCCTTCACGCGGCGAATGATGTCGAGATAGGGCAGGCCCGGCTTTACCATCACGCTGTCCGCCCCTTCGGCAATGTCCAGTTCGACTTCGCGCATCGCCTCGTCGGCGTTGGCGGGATCCATCTGATAGGTTTTCTTGTTGCCTTTCAGCAGCCCGCTCGAACCGACGGCATCACGGAACGGGCCGTAAAAGGCCGATGCGTATTTCGCCGCATAGGCCATGATCTGGACATTGAGATGGCCTGCCTCCTCCAGCGCATCGCGGATTGCGCCGACGCGGCCGTCCATCATGTCCGACGGCGCGATGATATCCGCGCCCGCGTCGGCCTGCACCAGTGCCTGGCCGACCAGCCGTTCGGACGTCGTGTCATTGACGACATAGCCAGACGCATCGACCAGCCCGTCATGGCCGTGTACCGTATAGGGATCGAGAGCAACGTCGGTCAGCACGCCGATCTCGGGCACGGCGTCCTTGACCGCGCGGATGGCACGGCACATCAGATTGTCGGGGTTCAGCGCCTCGCGCCCGTCGTCGGTGCGAAGTTCGGCAGGCGTGTGGGGGAATAGTGCGATCACGCCGATGCCAAGCGCCTTCGCCTCCCGCGCCCGCCCCACGATCAGGTCTACCGACCAGCGCGACACGCCGGGCAGGCTGGCAACCGGTTCCTCCACGCCGTTTCCACTCGTCACGAACAGCGGCCAGATCAGGTGCTGCGGGGCGAGATGGGTTTCACTCACCAGCGCCCGGCTCCAGTTGCTGGCACGCGTGCGGCGAAGGCGGATCGCAGGGAACATCGACATGCGCCTCCCTTAGGGCGCTTATCCCGGCGGCTGCAAGCGCCCCGCTGGCTCGGCGGTGGCGGACGCAGCATGCTCGGTCTCCACGTGCCCGGGAGGCGTCACCAAGTGCATCGTCCGCCAATTGCCCATGCGATAATAGAGAATCGCCAGCAGCATCGTCACCAGCGAGCTGATCGGAAAGCTCAGCCAGATCGCGTCAGCACCCAGCGTCGGACGCAGAGCCCAGGCGACGCCAAGGCGGAACGGCAGCAACGACAGCGCCAGAATGATCAGCGGGGGCCAGACCGATCCATTTGCGCGCATCGTGCCGAACAGCACGAAGGTCACGCCAAACAGTATGAAGCTCCATGTTGCGATCAACTGAATATGGCGCGCAATCGGCATCGCAGGTGATTCCTGGGCCAGGAACAGGCCGAGTGCCTGCCGATCGACGATGGCGAGCAAGGTCACTAGCCCGGTCGTCAGCAACAGGCTGAATATGACACCCCAACGCGTGATCTGCCCGACCCGGTCCCATTTATTCGCACCGATATTTTGAGCGGCCATCGCACTGACCGCCGCGCCGACTGCCATCGCGGGCATCTGGATATAGGTCCATAGTTGTTGGGTAACGCCATAGGCCGCCGTCACCACGACGCCCTCGCGGTTGATCAGCCCGATCATCACCAGCGCCGATCCCGACACGACGAACATTTGCATCGCCATGGGAAAGCCCTTCACCATCAGGACCTTGGCCAGCGCCATGTCGGGGACAAGATAGCGCAACTCCTTGCCCCTCAGCCTGACAGGAAGATCGCGCAGATAAATGTGGACCAGCAAGCCGAGCAGGCTGATATAACCCGCGAACGCAGTCGCCGTCGCCGACCCGGCGATCCCCATGCGCGGGAATGGGCCCAGCCCGAGCATGAAAACCGGGTTAAGCCCTGAATCGAGCACAACGCTGACCGCCATCCATTTCAACGGGGTCAGCGCGTCGCCGGTCCCACGCAGGCCCATCATCAGCAACACGGTCAGGAACGATGCCGGCATCGCAATAAAGATGACGCGGAGATACGCCAGCGCAAGCGGCGCGGCCTCCCGCGGCGTGGCGAGAACATGCAGCAGTTGCGGCGTGAAGATCCAGCCCAGCACCGCAATCAGTATCGACAGTATCAGGAACAGGCCGACCGCGGTGCCCATGATCCGCCGCACCGCATCGACGTCGCGGCGACCGTAGTTTTGTCCGACCAGAATCGTTGCCGCCATGCCAAAACCGAACAGCGCCGCGAACATCAGGAACATAACCAGATTGGCGTTCGACGTCGCCGCCAGCGCATTCTCACCCAGGATCCGCCCAACCCAGATCGCATTGATCGACCCATTGAGCGACTGGAGAATGTTAGACCCAAGCGTTGGCAGCGCGAACAGCATCAACGTCTTGGCGATCGGCCCAATCGTCAGGTCGGGCTTCGCACGCGCCGCGCGCTGCGGATCAACGTCGGCCATCGAAAGCCCTCCAGGTCACATTCATGCTCATCCCAGTCGCGCCAGCGCCGCTGTCAGCCGCTCGGCTTCAGCGGATTTTTCGGCAAAGTCCTCCCGCGCCTTGACAACGGCTTCGGGCTTGGCCCGCTCGACAAACGACGGGTTGTCCAGCCGCTTGGACAGGGCGTCGGCTTCCTTGGTCGCGGCGTCGATGGCCTTGGTCAGGCGGGCGCGTTCGGCGGGAAGGTCGACCGCGTTGGCAAGCGGGAAGATGAGCGTTGCCTCCCCAATCACAATCTGCGCCGAGCCGCTAACAGTTGCTTGAGACCCCATCAGAGTTTTGAAGTTCGAGACTCGAGACATGCGTCGGAGTTTCGAGCGATGATCTGAAATTCTCTTGAGGGTCGCGTCGGACGCGTTCAGGGTCGAGGGCTCAAGCATGATTCCCGGCGCGATGTTCAATTCGGCGCGCATCGATCGCACGCCGTTAACGACCCCGATTACCCAATCGATCTCGTTCGCCACCGCCTGATCGTAAACGACCGCTGGCGCAGGCCATTGTGCCAGCACGAGGTCATGATCCCGCGCACCCATCGCGTGCCACAGTTCTTCGGTTATGAACGGCATGAACGGGTGCAGCATTACCAGGATCTGGTCGAACACCCAGCCTGCAACCGCCTTGGTTTCATCGCAGATTTCGGTCTTGATCAGCTCCAGATACCAGTCGCAGAACCGGTCCCAGACAAAATGATACACCGCCCCCGCCGCCTCGTCGAAGCGCAGGTCGGCGAGCGCCTTGTCGAGCTTGGCAACGGTTTGAACAACCTCACCGATGATCCAGCGATTGACCGTCAGTTCCGCCGCCGGAGCGCCGACCGAAGTCGCAGCGCCGATGCCGTTGACCTGACAGAAGCGTGCCGCGTTCCACAGCTTGGTCGCGAAGTTGCGATACCCCTCAAGTCGCTTTTCATCGAGCTTTATGTCGCGGCCCTGGCTTTCCATCGACGCCATGAAAAAGCGCAGCGCATCGGCCCCGTATTTGTCGATTAACCCAAGCGGATCGACAGTATTTCCCTTCGACTTCGACATTTTCGAACCATCGGGCGCGCGGACAAGGCCGTGCAGATACAGCGTCTTCCACGGCACTTCCTTCATGAAGTGCAGGCCCTGCATCGCCATGCGGGCATCCCAGAAGAACAGAATATCGAACCCTGAAATCAGGACGTCATTGGGATAGTGTTTGGCCAGTTTGGGATCGGCCAGTTTGGAATCGGCATCGGGCCAGCCCAGCGTCCCGAACGGCCACAGCGCGGATGAGAACCAGGTGTCCAGCACATCGCTGTCCCGAGTGAGGGCAACCCCCTCCCCGGCCAGCGCCCGCGCCCCGGTCTCGTCCTCGGCCACATAATATTTGCCGTCCGCGTCAAACCACGCCGGTATCTGGTGCCCCCACCAAAGTTGTCGTGAGACGCACCATGGTTGAATATTCTCAAGCCACTGGAACCAAGTCTTTTCCCAGGTCGCGGGGACAATCTTAATTGCACCGCTGCGCACCGCCTCGATCGCCGGACCCGCCAGGGTTTTGGCATCGACATACCATTGGTCGGTCAGCCACGGTTCGATCACCGCGCCCGACCGGTCGCCATACGGCGTCTGGATCACGCGGTCCTCGACGCGCTCGAACGCGCCCGCTTCCTCCAGCATCGCGACGACCCGACCGCGCGCGTCCTTAACCGACAGGCCCAGCAAAGCATCGGGAATAAGGCCATCCGAAGTCTGAATGATGTTGGCACCCGCATCGAGCATGTTCAGCATTTGCCCGGCGGCAAACCCAGCCCGCTTGCCGACCTCGAAATCGTTGAAGTCATGGCCTGGCGTGATCTTGACCGCACCCGACCCCAGTGCCGGGTCGGCATGGTCGTCGGCAACGATCGGGATCAGCCGTCCGGTGATCGGCAGCTTCACCAGCTTGCCGATCATTGCCGTGTAACGCTTGTCGGTCGGATTCACCGCAACCGCCATGTCGGCCAGCATCGTTTCCGGTCGCGTCGTCGCGACCGAGATATGGCCGCTGCCATCGGCCAGTGGGTAGCGCAGATGCCAGAACTTGCCCTGAATTTCGCGAGTCTCGACTTCCAGATCGCTGATCGCGGTCTTCAGGCCGGGGTCCCAGTTCACCAGTCGCTTGTCGCGGTACAGCAGCCCCTCGTTGTGCAGGTCGACGAAAACCTTGATGACGGCCTTTGAAAAGCCAGCGTCCATAGTGAAGCGTTCGTTTTTCCAATCGCAACTCGCGCCGATTCGGCGAAGCTGTTGCGTAATCTGGCCGCCGCTCTCGGCCTTCCAGTCCCAGACCTTCGCAATAAATTCATCGCGGGTGAAGTCGGTGCGTTTCTGCTGGCTGAGGGCCATCTGCCGCTCGACAACCATCTGTGTCGCGATCCCGGCGTGATCGGTGCCCGCGACCCACAGCGCATCCTTGCCCTGCAGTCGGGCATGGCGGACCAGTATGTCCTGCAGCGTGATGTCGAGCGCATGACCGATGTGCAGGCTGCCTGTCACATTCGGCGGCGGCATGACGATCGTGAACGGCGTGGCCTCGGGCCGCTCGGGTCGAAACGCGTTCGTGTCCTCCCAACGCGCATACCAGCGAGCTTCGATTTCAGCGGGGTCGAATGTCTTTGGAAGTTCGGTCATACCGCGCCGCGCTTAGCGTGTCGGGATCGACGCGCCTATCCCCGCGCGGTGATGCGCGAGATTTCCTGTGCGACCAGACGTTCGACGACATCGGGCAGCCGCTGGTCTAGCCATTCGGCCAGCATCGGCTTCAGCATTTCGCGGACCAGTCCCTCCAGCGTGTCGCCGCCAGTGACTTCGGGCTTGATCACCAACGCCGACAGCGCCGCGATCGAGGTTCGGCTCGCGGTCAGCGTCGCGTCGGAAACCAGCAGTGGGGCGGGCGTGGCTTCAGGTGCAAGTGGACTGCTCGCTTTCGATTCGCCGAACGCATCCTTGCTGGGAGCATCCTTGGCAGACAGAACTTCGGAAGCCGCATCTTCGGCGGGGATGGCGTCGGTGAGCTCAAGGATTTCCGAATCGTCGGGTTGAGCCGGCGTTGGAGCCGCGGGCTGTTCCATCGTGGCTCCGGCCACAGCGCGCCGCCCGCGCGGCACCGAGAGCGCCGCGTCGCTGTCCTCAGCGATGATACGCTTGATCGACGACAATATGTCCTCCATCGACGGTTCGTTGCTCATATCACCCACCGAAAAGCGCCCCTTGTATCGACGCCCCACCGCTAGGGCTGCGTCGGCCCCATAACTGACGGAGTTTGCGCAGGTGTGTCAACCGTACGGGTCGCAACCGCTGACGGTTTCGGATCATCGTGGAAATCCCAGATGTCGTTCCGGACCCTGCGGTAATTGATCGTGGGATCGTAAAGCGCGCCCGATTCGAGGCCGAGGTTGCGGGCCTCTGCCTGCCCCATCGCCGCCAGCAGAGAGAAGCCGGCGACATAGCTGTTCCGCCGGGCCGAAACCAGATTGACCTGCGAATTGAGCAATTCCTGCTCGGCATTCAGGATGTCGAGAATGGTGCGGTTGCCGACGCTGTTTTCGGCGCGCACACCTTCAAGCGACAAAGTGTTGGCATCGACCGCCGACTGCGACGAGATAATCAGCTCGTTCGATGCGCGCCAGCTGGCATAGGCAGCCCGCGTCTGGGCGACGATGCTGCGTTCGACCTCGATCGTCTGTTCGATCGATTGCGACTCGAGCGCCTGCGCCTGGCGGACCTGTGCCGTGGGCAGGCCACCCTGATATAGCGGGATCGACACCTGAATGCCCGCCTGCGCCGTCTTGCTGACTTGCGGAAGGTTGACGCCCGAACCAGCGCTGGTCAGCGAACCAAGATAATTCGAATAATTGCCGCCGGTGACCGCAGAGATTTTCGGCGCACGACTGGCACGGGCGACGCTGGTTTCGAACCGCGCGGCATCGCGACGGCGCTGGGCGGCCAACAGGCCCGGATTGTTGTCGAGCGCGACCGTCACCGCCGTGTCCGGCGAAACCGGCAGGTTCGGCAGCGGCGGTGGTGGTTCCAGGTTCACCGCCGGTTCGCCGACCAGCCTGACATAAGTCTCCCGGCTGCCGATCAGCGTGGCCTGCGCCGATTCGAGCTGACTGCGCGCTCCCGAAAGGCGCGCCTGCGACTGGGCAACGTCGGTCCGTGTCAGGTCGCCGACCTGAAACCGGTCGCGCGTCGCCTCCAGGTTGATCTTCAGGACATTCAAATTCTGAATGTTCAGCGATACGATCGCTTGGTCGCGAATGACGTCCATGTACGCGGCGACGACGTTGGAAAACACGGTCGCCTCGGTATCGCGCAAATTGGCCAGACCCGCACTGACGCGCGCGTCGGCAGCCTTGATGCCATTACGCACCGCGCCCCCTGCATAGATCGGGACCGAGAGGTTCACGCCAGCCGCGGTGCTGCGTGCGGGCGAGGTGAAGTTCAACGACGAGCGAACGAAATCCTCGGTATATTGTGCCGTCGCGCCGACGCTCGGCAGCCCGCGGGCCCGGGCGATCGGCACGCCCTGGTCGGTTGCCCGCTGTTCGGCGCGCGCACCGGTCAGCGTCGGATTGGTCCGATACGCCTTGGCAAGCGCCTCTCGCAGGGTGTCGGCCGAGGCCGGACCGGCAAGGACGGCTGTTGCAAGCAAAAAGGCGCGGAGGTGACGATGAACCACTGGTGCAACCCTTAATGTCAGAAAACGAAAGCGTGCGGTCGCACGAAGCCCGGCAGGATCACGGCATCGGCATCGGCAAAGGCGGTGAGTGCGAACCCTGCCCCACCGCGCCGTCCGACAGCAAGCCGTGTGACACCGTTTTCGACGAGCGCCGTGGCAAGTCTGCCACCGGGCGCGAGCTGGTCGATCAGCGCCTGGGGCACATCCTCAACGGCACCGTCAATGATGATGACGTCGAAGGGACCATGGTCGGCGGCACCGGCCTCCAGCGGGCCGACGACATCTCCCGCCGTCGCCAGCGCGGCATCGCATTCGAGGCCGACAACCGATTTTGCCAGCAGCCGGGCAATCGCGACAGCGTAACCCGTTGCCGAACCGACAATGAGGACGCGGTCGTTGGAGCCGATGCCGGCTTCGTTGATCAGCCGCGCTGTCGCCATCGGCGTGTTCAACGCGCGCCCGCCAACGAGCGGGATGGCAATGTCGGTATAGGCCACATCGCGACGCGCGGGCGGCACAAAATCTTCGCGGGGGACGCGCGCCATGGCGGCGATGACCCGGGGGTCGTCGACCGCGGTGGTGCGCAATTGATTGGACACCATCGCGCGGCGCGCAGCCTCGAAACGATCGGCGGGCTCAGAGCGGTCTGCGGTCATTGGTAGACTCTCTCCTTTACACCCAATCGGGGCAATGCCACAGCTGTGTTGGTCATGCAATACAGTGCGTCATCGGCCTATATCGCGTGCCGGGGCGTCCGCCAAGCTGCGAGATGCTGTTGACACCAGCGCCTGCGCCTTGCAGGAGGCGCGTCCGGTTGGCCCGATGGCGGAGTGGTGACGTAGAGGACTGCAAATCCTCGCACCCGGGTTCGATTCCCGGTCGGGCCTCCAACCGGACGCGAAGCCCCGTTCGGCACCAGCCGCCGTCAGGTGCTGGAAATCGAAGTAATACAGGTGCCCGGCGTTGCGATAGGCACAGCCAGCGGGGGTGCACAGGCTGGCGTGGGGGTCGATCACCGCTGTCCCGGTCGCCCGCCCTGCAGCCGCGATCAGCGGGCGCGCGGCATCCGGGATGACCTGCGCGAGCGGTGCGATCGAATTGCCCCCCTCGCCACCACCGAACATCCGGCGCACGGGGATCAGGTCGCCGATCACCCGTGCATAGGGATCGAAGCGCAGCGTCGGCGCGTCCTGCACCAGCACCACTCGCTTGCCCCGCGCGCGCAGCCAGCCGATCGTCGCCTCCAGAGCGGGTTGCAGCGCGACCGGGCGTTCCTGCGCATCCTTCAGCGCAAAGTCCGACGACCAGAACGACGCCAGCACGACGGTCGCGACCTCCGGGTGAGAGGCGACATAGGTAAAGGCAGCGCGCTGAAACGCGAGGCACTCGGCCCGATGGCCACGCCGGTCGGACGGATCGGTCGAATAGCCGTTCAGCGCCGGGCAGGAGGACTTGGTGAGTTGACCGAACGCCAGCCCCGCCTGGCGCGAACGCGCCGCCACGCCGGGCGCGATCGAGCTGCCATGGCTGTCCCCGATGACGACGACGCGTGCCTGGTCGGGGGCGGCAGGCAGCATGCAGACGTCGAGGTTGCGCAGCGTCGCCGTGCCATAGGGCGCCAGGCAGGGGTTAGACTTCGCCACCCGAGCCTCGGCGGCAAAGGCCCTTGCTTGAGCGGACAGACGCTGCGGCAGGCCGCCCAGCAGGTAAATCCCGGCCCCGATCCCGGCAACCGCCAGCGCGACGCCGAAATACCTGACCAGCACCGCGCGTTCACTCAGCACCCGGCGGCGCAAGGGCTGTTCAACAAAGCGCCAGGACAGGATGCCCAGCCCCAGCGCCAGCGCGATGAGGAAAACGGGCGACGTGCCCTCCCCGCCCAGTATGCGGTTGAAGTAAAAGACGGGCCAGTGCCACAGATAGAATGAATAGGAGACGCGGCCCAGGAATTGCATCGGGCGCGGTGCCAGCAGCCAGCGGTTGACGACGCTGCCCCGCGTCGCGAGCAGGGCCGCAGCGCCCAGAGTCGGCAGCAGCACGAACCAGCCCGGAAACGGAGTGGCGGGCACATAGCAAAAGATGCCCGCGACCAGCAGGGCTGCCCCGACCGCGGCAAGTCCCTCAGTCACAGCGACCGTCATCGGCTTGCCATGGAGCCGCTTTTCATGGAGCGCCAGCGCCGCACCGACGGCTAGTTCCCAGGCGCGCGTCGGCAGCAGGTAGAATGCCGCTGTCGCATCACGCTCCAGCAGGACCAGCGACCCGGCGAAGGACAGCAGCGAGAGGATCAGCAGGATGGCCAGCGCCCGCCGTCGCCGAACCCTTAGCAAGACCATCATCACGAACGGAAATATGATGTAGAATTGTTCCTCGACCGCAAGCGACCAGGTCATCAACAATGGCTTCAGGTCCGCAGCGGGCGCAAAATAGCCGCCGCCTGAATAGAACAGCAGGTTCGACACGGCATAGACGCTGGCGACCGCTTCCTTGCCCAGTTCGCGATACTCCTCGGGCGTCATGACCAGCGCACCGGCAAGAAAACAGGCCATCAGCATGGCAAACAGCGCCGGCAGGATGCGGCGGACGCGACGGGTGTAGAAATTGGCGAAGGTGAACGTGCCCGCGCTCATTTCGGCAAAGATATGTCCGCCGATCAGATAGCCCGATATCACGAAGAAAATATCGACCCCGGTAAAACCGCCCGCGACGCCGGTGTACCCGGCATGGAACAGCACGACCGCGCTGACGGCGACGGCGCGCAAGCCGTCGATGTCGGGACGATAGGTGGAGGGATCGGCACGGGGTTCGGCGGTGACCGACCCGTCACCCCTGTCGGACTTGGACAAGACTTCGGCTCCGGACAAGACTGGGGTCATGCGACGGCGGCGTGGTAGAGTGTGGCAAAGCGGGCGGCACAGGCCTCAACCGAGAAATGCTGTTCGAAGCGCGCCCGACCCGCCACCCCCATCGCAACGGCGCGCGCGGGGTCCTCGGCCAGCGCCGCCATCGCATTGGCCAGCGCCGCGACATCGCCCGGATCGACCAGCAGCGCCGTCGTGCCGTCAACGACCTGTTCGGCGATGGCACCGACGCAGGTCGAGATCACCGGGGTCGCTCGCGCCATCGCCTCCAGGATAGAGACCGGCTGGTTTTCGGCGCGCGACGGCAGCACGAAAATGTCGGCCGCACGGAGCAGCGTATCGGCACGCCCCTCGTCGACCCACCCCAGGAAATCGACCGCGTCGTCCAGCCCCAGCGCGACGCTGGTTGCCCTGGCCTCGGCAACCTCACCATTACCGGCAACGACAGCGGACCAGCCAATCCCACGCGCGCGCAATTCGGCGAGCGCACCCAGGAATACGTCGATGCCCTTGCGGTGCCCGACAATGCCCAGAAACAGGAAGGCAGGCACGGGCGCGGGCAGGCGGACGACCGGCGGATCGGCTGCGGGCACGCCATTGGGAATGACGACGACTCGGGACGCCGCGACGCCCAGAACATCGATGACGAACCGCTGCCAGAATTCTCCCAGCACGACGACATTGCGGACCCGCCCGAACAGCGCCCTGACTGCCGCCTGCCGCCGACTGGAAAGCCCGGCGTAGAATTCGTGATAGCCGCTGCCATGAAGATGCAGCACGGTCGGGACGCCCAACCGGCGGGCCAGTTGTTCGAACAGCAGCTTGCGCCAGGTCGAACCGCGCGGGGCGACGTTGATGTGGACAAGCTGGATGTGCTGGCGGACGAGCGTCACTGCAAAGCTGGCCAATGCGGCGGGCACGGTCAGGTGTTTCATCGGTCCGCTCTCGGCAAAGCGGGTGCGCAGTGTCGTGATCTTAATTTCGGGATGTCCGGCGGCCAGGGCGCGGGTCAGATACGTCATGATGCGACCGATCCCGCCCTGCGCCTTCAGGCCGTCGGACAACAGGATCGCAACCCGGACCGCACCGGCTGTCCCGTGCGACTCCCCCTCGCGCCCCGCCCCCGATTGATGCGCCATCGTATTGTCTCATCCCGGATCATGCTTCGCGATCAAGTAAGTATCGGCGTTTACGGCGGCGAACGATTGGCACAAGCGAATTGATGTCGAATTGGTCGTTAAATGGTGCAGTGCAATATTGCGCTTTCCGATCATTGGTCGACGGGCTATGTAGCCGCTCCTGCAACCAATGATCGCCAAACCATAAAATATGGGGCGACAGACAAGGCGCCCGGTCTATGATGTCATTGTTCGAAACGACGCAAAGGTCGGGAGTAGCGCGCTAAAATGGTTAAGGATAAGGCTCCGTTCGCACAGTCCGGCCTCGCTCCCGAATGGCGCAAGGCGGTGTCTTTTGAACCCTCGATCCTCTGGATGATCCTCCAGCGGCGCGCCCGGACGGCGGGTATCGTGGCGGCGGTCGTGGCGATTGCGGTGATGGGATTTTACGCGACGTTGAAGCCGACATATTCGGCGACGGCGCAGATCGCGGTCAACACGCAGCGGGCCAACGTCGTCGACGCGCGGACCGAGGCGCTGACCGAGGATCAGCCGACCACATTTGCCGTCGACACCCAGGTCGAGGTTTTGCGGTCGCGCGATCTGGCGCGCAGCGTCGTCAACGTCCTGCACCTTGAACGCGATCCCGAATTCGTGAAGCCATCGCTGATCGGATCGCCCGCTGCGGCGCAGGCGGCAACCGATGCGCTGATCAATAAGGTAAAGGTCTCGCGTTCGGGCAACGCCTTTGCCATCAACATCACCGCCGAATCGCATGATTCGGAGACTGCGGCAAAGATCGCCAACACCGTGGTCGGCCAATATCTGGGCGGCCAGATGGCGTTCAAGACCGGCACGACCCAGTCGGCCACGCGGATGCTGGGGAGTCGGCTGACAGAGTTGCGCGGGCAGGTTTCGCAGGCGGAAACCGCGGTCCAGCAATATCGCAACCAGCACGGGCTGTTGAACAGTTCGAAGGATGAGACGAGCACCCAGATGGAGCTCGACCGGATCGGCGGCCAGCTGGCCACCGCACAGGCGGACCTTGCGGAGAAGCGCGCGTCGGCATCGACTGCCCGAACGCAGGAACAGGGTGCGAGCTCTGGACAGGACGTCAGCCAGGCGCTGACCTCCGACGTGATCGTGCAGCTTCGCCGCCAGCGCGCCGACATCGGTGCCAATGTCGCTCAGTTGCAACAGCGTTATGCCGACAAATATCCGGCGCTTGTCGAGGCGCGCAGCCAGCTTGCCGACATCGACCGCGAGATTAATGCCGAAGTCGCGCGGATCATTTCGGGGATGCAGGGCAGCGCCAGCGCGTCGGCCGGGCGGGTCGCGTCATTGCAGGGCACAGTCAACCAGACCCGGGCGCAACTGGCCGCCAACGGTGCCGCCGGGGTCAAGCTGGCCGAGCTGGAGCGCAATGCCGAGGCGGTGCGGACGTTGTATGAAACCTATCTCGCCCGCTATCGCCAGACGAGCACGCAGGAGGGGCTGGAAACCAGCGACGCCCGCGTCGTGTCCAACGCCGTGGCCCCGCCGCGTCCGAGCGAACCCAAGCTCAGCATCTTCCTGATCATCGCCCTGACGGCGGCGCTGGGTGCGGCGGCGGCGGCGGTGGCGATCCGGGAACTGCTGGACCAGACGTTGCGGACGCCCGATGCGATCAAGGAAAGCATCGGCCTGACGACGCTGGCCAGCGTGCCCAGTTTCAAATCGGCGCTGGGCGCGGCGTCGCTGCGCGGCAAGACTCCGCGCGAACTGGTGCTCGATTATCCGTTTTCGGCCTTTACCGAGAGCCTGCGGATGTTGCGGACCGGCATTTCGACCGACAATAGCGATGCCAAGGTGGTCGTCATCACATCGACCCTGCCAGGCGAAGGCAAGACGACGGTCTCTGAATGCCTGGCCCATGTGGCGGCGATCGGCGGTGAGCGCGCGATCCTGATCCAGTGCGACACGCGACGCGACGTCGGTGGGCTGGCCGCCAGTCGTCCGGAGGCCGGGCTGCTGGAGGTTTTAAGCGGCGATGTGCCCTTGGCGTCGGCGCTGCAGATCGACGATCGATCGGGGCTGTTCGTCCTGCCCTTGTCGAACCAGCCGTTGCGGCCCTCCGACGAGCTTGGGGGCACCAACATGGATGCGCTGCTGGTCGAACTGCGGCGGGAATTCGACCTGATCGTGATCGACACGGCTCCGGTCCTTGCCATTGCCGAAACCCGACGGCTCGCCATCAAGGGCGATGCCGTGTGCCTGTTGGTGCGCTGGGGCAAGACGCCGTCCAATGCGGCCAATACCGCCGCGCAACTGCTGCGCGACGCCGGTGCCCCGCTGGTCGGTGCGGCGCTGTCGCATGTCGACCTCGACAAGCAACCCCAGTGGAGCCGGAACGATCCGAGCGCCTATTTCCATAGCATGACAGCCTATTACGCGTGATCGCGGCGCTGGCGCCTGAGGGTCCGGCGGGATCGGTGCGCCCGGCCGGCGGGGTGCCCGAAGGGGTGATCCTGCGGCTTCAGTCGTTGCGGTTCGTGGCGGCCGCGCTGGTGCTGGTCGGCCATACCCTGATGGAAATGGTGCAGCACAACCTCGACGAGGGTGCGCTGGCCGCGGCGCAGGGCGTGCCGTGGGGCATCGGCGTCGACATATTTTTCGTGATCAGCGGGTTCATCATCACAACGGCGTCGATCCAGCGACCGTCGACCCCGGGCGCGGTCGGTGATTTTCTGCTCCACCGGATTGTCCGGGTATGGCCGACCTACGCCTTTTTCACGGCTCTGATGGTGGCGGCGACGCTGGCTGTGCCCAGCTTCCTGAAACATGCGCGGCTCGATCCGCAACACATCGTCGCGTCGCTGACTTTCGTGCCATGGCCACGGCCCGACGATGGCCGATACTATCCGCTGCTGGGTCAGGGCTGGACACTGAATTACGAGATGTTCTTTTATGTCTCGTTTGCGGTCGTGCTGTTCCTGCCGGCGCGGTTCCGGGTGCTGGCGCTATGGGTGGGCGGGATGGCGTTGATAGCAGCGGGTCAGCTGTTCGCGCTGCCGCAACCACTGGCTTTCTACGCCCATCCGGTCATCGCGGAATTCCTGTTCGGCGTGGCGCTGAGCGTCGGCTATCGTCGGCTGCCCGGCAGCCCCATGCTCGGGCTGGGCTTGATCACCGCTGCGATCGTGTTCCTGTCGCTGGTGCCGGTCGATACTGAAGTGCCGTCGCGCGCGCTGTTCGCTGGCATCCCGGCGGCGGCGATCGTGGCGGGCGTGCTTCTGCTCGGCCAGCGGGGAGAGCGGGTGTTGGGGGGCAGGCTGCCGGTGCTGCTCGGCAATGCATCCTATGCGCTTTACCTCAGCCACACGTTCGTCGTGAACGCCGTGCTGTGGGTGATGATGCGGATTTTTCACCCGGTGCCGCCGATGCTGTTCCTGGCTGTGGCGTTCGTGGGGGCGTCGGTAGTGTCGATCGTCGCGTATCGGCTGGTCGAGCAACCCGCCCTGCGCCTGCTGAAACCGCGCGTCCGGGCGTTGCGCTGGCGGACTGACTGAAGATGCGCACGGTAGGGGTTTCCGCGTTTGCGAGCCGGTTTTTCTGGTCGATCAGCAGTTTCGTCTCGTCTTACGGGTTTCGCCTGTTATCCAATGTCGTGCTCACGCGCCTGTTGGACCCCAGCGTCTTTGGCGTCATGGTGGTCGTCAACGCGATGCGGCTGGGCATTGAAATCCTGACCGACGTGGGGATCGAACAGAATATCGTCCGGCACAAGGACGGGCTCACGCCGACCTTTTTCAACACCGCGTGGACGATGCAGATCATTCGTGGGACCGGCCTGTCGGTGCTGTTCCTGGCGCTGGCACCACTGCTGGGACGGTTCTATGCCATCGACTACCGGATATTTCTGGTCGTGGCGTTTGCGCCGCTGCTGAATTCGCTGCACTCGACCGCCATTTTTGCGCTGGTCAAGAATCTGGAGGTCAAGAAGCGCACTCTCTTCGAGTTTCGTGCCGAATTGACCGGGTTCGTGGCAGCGGTCGGCTTTGCCCTGATCACGCCGACGGTCTGGGCGCTCGTGTTCGGAACCTTGGTGTCGATCGCGACGCGCTCGCTGCTGAGTTACCGACTGCCCCATCCCCCGCACAAACTGATGCTGGACCGCGGCTATGTCGGCGAGATCATTCACTTCGGACGCTGGATCATGGTGTCCTCGCTGGTCATGTTCGCGGCCGGGAACCTCGACCGGCTGACGTTGGGTGCGATTGCGCCGCTTGCGCTGCTGGGTATCTATGGGCTTGCGCGCACCATCGCCGAAATTCCTGCATTGATGGCGCGACGGCTGACCTACCAGATCATCTTCCCCATGCTGGCCGCCGAACGCACGAAGGGCAACGACACGATCCTGTCTAATTTGGGCCCGCAGCGGTTGCGGCTGGTGCTGGCGGGCGCGGTGTTGATGGGGATCGGTGCGGGTTCGGGAGACTGGGCGATCAACATCCTCTACGACCCGCGCTATGCCCAGGCGGGCTGGATGCTGTCGTTGCTGTTGTTTGCAAGCTGGTTTTCGATCCTGTCCAACCTCAACGAGGGGCTGCTGATGGGTTCGGGCAAACCCGCCTATGAAAGCGGCGCGAACGTGTTGCGCTTTGCGATCCTCGCGGCAGGGCTGTGGTATGGCTATCAGCTTGCGCACTTCGTCGGTGCGATCGCGGCGATCATCGCGAGCGAGCTGGGCCGCTACCTGTTCGTGTCGGTAGGGCAACGGCGCATGAAGCTGTCCTTCATCGGCCAGGACGCGCTTGCGACGATCGTGCTGGTCGTCGCTGCGGGATGCTGGATCGCGGGGCGCCATGCTCTGGGCTTCGGCGTGCCCTGGGATATGATGACGGGATCGTTCAGCCGATGAGCGACAAATCGAAGCGCATCCTGTTCGTCCAGCCTGGCGGAGATTATCGCGCGGCCTATCACCGGCTGATCGAGACCGGGACCGAAACCTATTACGGGCACCGTTATGTTCTCAGCATATTGGAAGCACTGCTGGCCGAGGGTGAGGTCGCGATGATGTGCTGCCGGACCGAGGAACGCTATGTCGATGTCCTGCCCAACGGCGTGACCGTGATCGGTGCGGCGGCGCACCCGCGCAAGGGCGCTGCGGACATCAGGCGCCAGATGGCGGCGTGGAATCCCACCCATGTCGTGGTGCTCGGCCCGATGAGCCCGCTGATCCGCTGGGCGATCAGGACCAACCGTCGCGTGATCTGCCAGCTGGCCGATTCCTTCAACTACGGCATGCTGACGCTGTTGCGCAAACACGGGCTGCTGGCGCGCCTCCTGAACGACCGACGGGTCGAATGGGTGACGAACCACGGTGTCAACGCCTGCCGATCGCTGGCGGGGATTGGCGTCGATCCGGACAAGATCATAGCCTGGGATTACCCCCACGTCAGGCGGCCCGACGACCTGCCGCCCCGCACCGATGGCGGCACCGGGGGCAAGGGGCTGCTGTATGTTGGCACGATCCAGCCCGACAAGGGCGTGGGCGACGTAATCGATGCCATCGCCGAACTCCGCCGGCGCGGCACCCCTGCCCGCTTGCGGATCGTCGGCGCGGGCCAGGTCGATCGGTTCAGGGCGCTGGCCGAGCAACGCGGCGTCGCTGGCGACGTCGACTTTCTGGGTCTGGTCACCAATGCCGACGTGTTCGCGCTCATGCGCGAGGCATCGGCCATCGTCGTGCCGAGCCGACATGTTTATCCCGAGGGCCTGCCACTGACGATCTACGAAGCGCTGTGTGCGCGGACGCCGATCATCGCGTCGGACCACCCGATGTTTTCAGGACATCTGGTCCACCGCAAAAGTGCGCTGGTCTTCAGGGCAGGCCAAGCCACGG
The DNA here is from genome assembly GCF_025353885.1 of Sphingomonas sp. GTDB lineage: Bacteria > Pseudomonadota > Alphaproteobacteria > Sphingomonadales > Sphingomonadaceae > Sphingomonas_O. The sequence continues at coordinate 25,084 of NZ_JANXNX010000103.1, forward strand.
AATTGGCAGATCAGTTCACGGACTTACTGAGTGATCCGGACCTGTATGCGCGTTTATCGGAAAGTGCGCCGGAGACCTGGAGGCGCATGCAGAACCCCGTCAAGTGGGGCGATGTGATCAGATACTGGATTGCGGATGATACCGCCAGCCGGACGTGGCTATCCGATCACCGGCTGGAGGCAATTGCAGGCACGGGATCGGTGGAAATCCGCGCGCCTTTGCCGAGTCGATAGCTCTTGGGCGGTTTCTCGGCGATACCGCCGACGCCCGGCACTTCCTCCTCCGCAGGTGCAAAATTGCGGTAAACCAGCAGTCCGAGTGAGGTGTAGGCCAGCGCCGCAAACGCGCCGAGGGGCTTGTCCTGCGATTCGCTGAACATGGCGATCAGCCATGCGACGATGATGCCGAAGCTGGTAAACGCTGCCGCACGCGTCGCGCCGCCGACCAGATACATGCGCCGGGCGACAATAGCTGCGGTAACGAAGGTTGCCACGAACAACAGCAGGCCGATAAACCCGGTGCTCAGGATGATGTTCAGATACCCGTTATGCGGGTCGAACAGCGCGAAACGCCGAAACAGTTCGACCATGAAATCGCCATAGGTCGTCGAAGCGTAGCCAAAGCCTGTCAGCGGACGCTTTGCGATGGCATCGGGCGCGATCTCCCAGATCGACGTCCGCCCGGTGAACGTCATGTCACGACCGAACAGCCCGAGGATCGTTTCGAGTTGCGAATAGATCACGATGAACATCGGCACGATGACCAGTGCCAGAATCGTCCGCTGGATCGCATTCGTCATCAGCACCGCCCCGACGACGAACGGCGTCGCCGCGACAATCGCAAGCGCGGTCGCTGAATCGCTTTTGACGATCATCACCATCAACAGCGCGAACTGGACGATTCGAAACACGATCGATGGCAACACCTTGCGCCCGGCGAGCATCGTGGTCACCGCATAGGCCGCGCACATCCCGCCAAAGATGTTCTTGTGCGGATAGACGCCACGCCAGGCACCGGCGTGGACCGATTGGGCGGCATCGCTCTGCTGGTGAACCCCGAAATGCGGCATCGCAAAGATGTAGATCAGCGAAAACCCGATCATGAATGCCCCTGCATACACAAAGCTGCGCGCAAACAGGTGCGGCGGCAATCGCAGCGCGAGGCAAAAACCGGTGATGATCAGGGGGAACAGGGCAAACAGTCCGTTGAGCGTCGAACTGAACGTGTCGGTCCACATCAGGGACAGCGTCGCCCAACCCGCAAACAGGAGGATGGGCGTCATGCGCGAAAGCCGTGTGACGGCAGTCCGCCAATAGGGCGCCACGCTGAGCATGGCAGCCAGCGCCACCGCGACCCGAAGAACGTAAAGCAGGACGCCCGACCCTTCGGTGCGGCGCATCGTCGACATGTCGCGCGCAATCTCGCGAGAGGGATCGATGCCGGTAAGTTGATAGACGAACGGACTGGTCAGCAGGAATATGCACAGGCCCCAGAACCATATCTCGCGTTCGGAAGGGCCACGGGGAGCGTCGGTTTCCAAAGCTCCCGCCAATTCCGCGCCGTCAGCCACGATCATCGCCGCGCCGTTTCCCGGAACGCATCGAGCATCGCATGCAGCATCGGCTTGGGCTGGCCATCATCGTCGAACAACAACGGCGCGTCGCCGGTGGTCGGGAACGGGTCGTGCCGCAGCCAGGAGTCGCGGTCGCGAACGCCCCATATCGTGATCGCATACTGCTGTTTCTCGGGCAATTTTGCATAGGCGCGCACCAGTTCTGCGGCGCGATCGGCCTGCAACGCGCTTTTGGTCGCTGCGGTGCGAAGGTCGACACTGCGATGGCCGTAGGAAATGTCCAGTTCGGAGACGTGGACCGGCAACCCGAAACTCGCCAGGTCCTTGATCGTGTCGGTCAGGGCACCCGTCGGAAGGTCGATCTTGACATGAGTCTGCGTCCCGATACCGTTGAGTTTCGCCCCGCGCTTCAGCAAGCGTTCGACCAGCGCCATGAACAAGCGCCGCTTGCCGGGTTCCTCAAGGCCATAGTCGTTAATGAAACGCCGTGATTCGGGTGCGGCACGATGGGCATGGTCAAACGCATCGACCATATAATCCTCGGCCCCGAGCACCCTGCTCCACAGGCAATCTCGCAAGCCAGTGCCGTCGTGCGTGACGGGCTCGTTGACGACATCCCACCCCCGCGCGCGGTTGCGGTAGTGCGTGACCGTTTCGGTTATATAGCGCTTGTAAAGCGCGGCAAAGGCAATGCGATCGCCCTCGATCCGCTTGAACGCTTCGGGCTCGCTCTTGTACCAGACAAGTGTGTGGCCGTGCAGCGCCATGTTGTTGGCCGCGGCGTAGTCCGCCACAAGGTCGGCCTGTGTATAGTCGAACTGGCCGCTGGTGCGCACGATGGGCCCCATCTTCATTTCGTATCCCGGCGTGACCTGCGAGAAGTTGGCCTTGAACAGCGCCATCAACGTCGGGTCGTTGAGGTCGGCGCTGTTGAGCGCGCCGCCGATCGGAAAGCGCGCTACGCTGGACAAGGGAACCAGCGGCCCATGGCTACCCTCAGCCCCCGCCCCGATCGACCGCTCGCTACATGCGACGCAGGCCATGGCCGATCCGATGAATATCCGTCGCGAAAGCATGCCGGTCACGGTGCTACGAGGGGAAACGACCCGTGGATCCTGCATGACTTCCACCATTCCCATCTATCCAGAACTGCAGTGCAGCATAGCGAGCGAGGGTAAGGGGTCAATTCTGCGCCGATTTTCGCTGACCCAGAAGAGCAGCCCTGGCACGTTGATAAGTCGAGTCCGGCAGCATCGTGCGCACCAGCAACGATCCGGCGAAGCGCGGCGACATCGCCCCCGCCGCAACCGCGCGCACGATCCGGACCAGGCCATCGACCGGGTTCCTGCGCAAGATCGCTGGCCCGAGGTAGCGAATCTCATAAGCCTGCAACGCCTTGGCCGACAACACGCCCCCGACCGCCGCCATGAAACGCGCGCCGGTTGCCAGCGTCTTGTCGTTGCTGAGACGCCCGGAACGAAGGTCGTTGTTATAGATCGTCAGCGGTGCGTCGATGAGCAGGTATTCGGCCCCCAGCGCGCAGAGGTCGATCGCAAAAAGATGATCTTCCCCGGTCGGCAGGTCGCGCCATGCCGCCCGGCGCGCCAGTCCCGCGCCCACCAGGAAACTGCTGGTCTGGCAGAAGCCGCCCTGCACGAAGATAAATTCATCCATGCGTTCGTCGGGACGTTTTCCCCTCACGGGCCGGAGGACGTGGCGGCCGTCAGCCAGGTTCACGATCGTGCCGGTGACGCAGAAGACTTTATCGGGGTCGGGGCGGGCCATCATCCCAGCAAGCTGGCGCTCCAGCTTGGTCGGCAGCCAACTGTCGTCGTGATCGAGGAAAGCGATGAAGCGACCCCGGGCATTAGCGATCCCGGTGTTGCGGGCCGCCGTTGCGCCGCCGTTTTCGGCATGACGGACCAACCTGATCCGCGGGTCCGGCCCGGCATGCGCCAGTTCGGTCGCGACGTCGTCGGGCGAACAATCGTCGACAACGATGACTTCAAAATCGGTCATTGTCTGCGCCAGGACGGACTTGACCGCATCCGCCAGGAAACCCCTCACCGCATAGGCTGGGATAACGATACTGACCAGCGGGGGCACTTCGGCGACAGTGTTCATCAAGGCCCTTCCAGCGTCCGAACCCGGGATAAAGCAGGCTTTGCGGGAAATCGAGCAAATCCGGTCGCGCGAACTGGCCGGACTATCTCACGGCGGTCGCGGCGAAGCTCATGGCATGGCATGGCGACCGTGGGTCCGGGGCAAAAAATATGATCGTAAAATATCATTTGTTAGATTCGCGCGCCGACAGCGGTGATCCGCCGGTGGGAAATGACGCTTAATGCGCTGGAAACTACGCACGCTGGTGCATCCTTAAAGGGTGGCGGGTAAATCCGGCATCGTAGCAGCGGCAGATTATCGGGACCACGCTCACGCCAAGGAGGCTTCCGGCACATCCAGTGTCTGGGGCTCGGCAAGACGGGTCGACGATCATTTCGCAATCTTGAAAGCGAGAAATTTTCACCATGAGCACTATTGCCCTGAACTGGCGCGCGCAGAATTCGGGTAACAGCTGGAGCCTGCAATCGAATGGCGACGTCAATCGTTTTGAGGTTCGCAACGGCGATCATTGGACCGGCGACAACGGCCTGCCCAAGGAACGTTCGGAGGCTTATGATCCGACCAAGTTCATCGCGGGCAAGACTTACGAGATATCGTTCGGGCTGATGATCGAGCCAGGCGCCAAGAATTCGGCGTCATGGATGACACTGATGCAGATCCAGTCGACGCCCGATGCCGGGGAACAGGGCCATAGCCCGCCGTTCGCTCTCGAGATGGTCGGCGAGAAAATGCGGATCGTGACGCGCGATTCAGCCGCCGCGAATTCGACCGCCGCCGATACGCATTACATCAATCAATATACCGACACCGCCAACATCCAACGCGGTCATTACTACGACTTCAAGGTCAGCGCGACCTTCGATGCTTTTGGCAAGGGGCATCTGGTGGTGACGCGCGATGGTCAGCAACTGGTCGACTATACCGGCGCTTTCGGTTTCAACGATGTTGTCGGCGGCTACCTCAAAGAAGGCATTTACCGCGCCAGCGGTGCCGCAGAGACGATTGCAGTCGATTACAAGAACCTGAAGGTTTCGCTGATCGATACCGTCGTCGACACGACCATGCGTGGCACCGACCAGAACAACCTTTTGGACGCCGGGATGGCGAGCCATTTGCTGATGGGCGGCAAGGGCGATGACACCTACCAGGTCAACAACACCAGCCAGCACGTCGTCGAACTGGCCGGACAGGGCGTCGATACCGTGCTTACTAGCGTCAGCTATTCACTGGATAGCGGGCAGGAAATCGAAAACCTTCAAGCGCGGGATATCTCGGCGACCACCGCGCTAAACCTGACCGGCAACGAGTTCGCCAACACGCTGGTCGGGAACGCGGGTGCCAACGTGCTGGACGGCGGCGGCGGGGCGGACCGCCTGGTCGGTGGTGCAGGCAACGACACCTACATCGTCGACCATGTCGGTGATGTCGTTGTCGAAGACCGCACCGGCGGCATCGACACAGTGATCTCATCGGTGAGCTATACGCTTGGTGCAAATGTCGAAAATCTGACGTTTTCGGGCAGCGATGCACTGACCGCGCGGGGCAACGCGATGGCCAATGTCATTATCGGTAACGATGCGGCAAATGTCATCGATGGCAAGGGCGGCGGGGACACGATGTCCGGCCACGGCGGCGACGATATCTATTTTGTGTACGGCAATGACGACAAAGTAATCGAAGGGCACGATGGCGGCACCGACACGGTTCTTGCCATCAACAGCTATGCGCTTCCCGCGGGGCAAGAGATCGAAAGACTGCAGGCCGCCGCGACCAGTAGCAACATCAATCTGACCGGCAATGAATTCGATAATTATATCGTCGGCAATGCCTTTAACAATATTCTCGACGGCGGCGCGGGCAACGACCTGCTGGTGGGAGGGGCCGGTGCCGACCAGCTGCGCGGGGGAACGGGCAAGGACGTGTTCGTATTCCGTGACGGCGACCTTGGTAAGACATCGGACACGACCGATATCATCCTAGATTTCAGTCACGCCCAGGGCGACAGGATCGACCTGAGCCGGCTCGATGCCAACACGCTGGTCAGTGGCGATCAGGCGTTTGTGCTGCGCGCGTCGGGTGACGCGCATATCGCGGGCACGATGTGGCTGGTCCAGGACGGCAACACGACAACGGTGCATCTCGACACCAACGGCGATGGAATCGCTGACCAGTTGCTGCAGGTCGTCAGCCCGTTTGACAATCATCTCGTCGCAAACGACTTTGCCTTCTGAAACTCCCATGGTTTCGTTAACCGGGTGTAAGGCATTTGCGATCGATAGCTCTGGCAGGGGCGCGAATGCCTTGAGGGCTATCCAGAATGTCATTCGGCGGCAAACCAGTAACATTGAATCCGGTGCGCGCGGCGTTTCAGCGCTGTCGCAGGCATTTTATAGCAGCGGCGACCTTTGCCGCCGTTAGCAACCTGCTGCTGCTGACGCCTTCAATCTACATGATGCAGGTCTATGATCGCGTCCTGCCGACCCGAGGACTGGCTACGCTGGCGGTGCTCAGCGCGATTACCCTCTTCGCGCTGGCAACGCTCAGCCTGCTGGACTGGCTGCGCGCACGGGTGCTGGTGCAGGCCGGGGCGCAGATTGAGGACGATCTCGCCGAACGCACGCTGCATACGATCATGTCGCAGCCAGCTCTCACCCAGTCGCAACGGGCCGAGGCGCTCCGCGATCTCGATACCCTGCACCAGACAGTTGCGAGCCCCGCCACCAGCGCCCTGTTCGATGCGCCTTGGGCACCGATCTATATTCTCGCTGCCTTTCTGCTGCATCCAGCACTCGGTTTCCTGACCGTTGCGGCGGCGGTGCTGATGCTGGTGCTGGCGTGGCACAACGAACGCAGCGTCCGCCAGCCGGTCAGGGCCGCGCGCGAGGCCGCCAATACAGCCTATGCCCGGCAGGCCCAGATTTCGTCGCAGGCCTCCGAAGTTCGCGCGCTCGGTATGGTCTCCGCGCTTACACGACGCCAGATTGTGGATCGTGGCGTCGTCAGCAATCTGCGCATCGAGGCTAGCCTGATCGGCGGCACGCACAGCAGCATGATGCGTTTCGTGCGCTTGTCGCTGCAATCGGGCGCCCTTGCGCTCGGTGCGATCCTGGTCGTCGAAGGCAGTGTCTCGGGCAGTGCGGTCTTTGCCAGTTCGCTCCTACTGTCACGCGCGCTCCAGCCCATCGAACAGATCGTAGGATCATGGAAGTCGATCCTGCTTGCTCGGATCGCCCATGAAAAGCTGACCGCGCTGTTTTTCGAAATCCCCGAACGCGCGCGCACCCGCCTGCCCGCCCCGACCGGAGCGATCGAGGTCGAGCGACTGACCGTGGCCGATCCGATGTCGGGCCGCGTCGCCCTTGCCGATGTCAGTTTCACCGTCGCTGCCGGGCAGATCATCGGCATCGTCGGACTGAGCGGCGCGGGGAAATCGACGCTGCTGCGCGCTCTTTCCGGCGCGGTCCCACCGTCACGCGGACATGTCCGCTTTGACGGAGCATCGTCCGCCGACTGGGATCCCGATCAATTGGCCACTCAGATTGGCTATTTACCGCAGGATTTCATGCTGTTCCCGGGCACGGTGAAGGCGAACATCTCGCGGTTTCGGGGGCTGGTCAACGACGATCCTGACGGCATCGACGAAGCGGTCATCGCCGCCGCCCGGAAAATCGACGCGCACGAAATGATCCTGCGCCTTCCCGACGGTTACGACACGGTGATCGGCGCGGGCGGCATCGGAATGTCTGCGGGGCAGAGCCAGCGCATCGCGCTTGCGCGCGCGCTGTTCGGCAACCCGCGATTGCTGCTGCTCGACGAGCCCACCGCGCATCTCGACAGCCCGGCGCAACATGCTTTCGTCAAAACTTTGTCGATCCTGCGTCAGGAGCAGACGACAGTACTGTTCGCCACGCACAGCAGCGACGCACTGGCCTCCGTCGACAAGCTGCTCCTCTTGAAAGAGGGTCGGCTGGAGAAATACGGCAATCTGTCCGAAGCCCGGACGGTCAGCCGCCCGGTTTCACACGTTCCCCAAAAGGCAAGCCTGTGATCACCATCGATTATCTGCCGCAACCCGCCAGCCTGCCGGTGCGCGGCTTGCACGACGCGCGAACCGAAATCCGCATCGGGGCCGCGCTGATCGCGACGTTCGTCATCGGCTTCCTCGGCTGGTCGGCGCTCGCGCACCTCGACGCTGCCATCCACGTCCCCGGTGTCGTCCGAGTCGTCGGCAGTCGCCAGGCGGTGCAGAGCTTTGCAGGCGGAGTGGTGACCGGCATCCATGTCCGAGAGGGCGACCGCGTGAAGGCCGGGCAGATACTGGTCGACTTTGCCGATACCGAGGCGCTGTCGCTCGAGCGGTCCTTCGCCAGCCGGGTCATCGGCCTACAAGCTGAGATCGCGCGCATCGGGGCGGAACAGCATGGCGCGGCACGGATCGCCGCACCGCCCGAATGGTCGATCCTGAATGCCGACGAGCGAACCGCAGCCGACCAGGCGCTGGTCGCCGAACAGACAAATCTGGACGCCGGGCGCACCCTGATCGCTTCCGAACAGGCGGTGCTGCGCCAGCGAGTCAGACAGGTTGACTATCAGGTTGCGGGGTATCGGCAGCGTCAGACCGCCAATGTTCGCCAGAACGCGCTGAATGTCGACGAGTTGTCGGGCGTGCAGGAAATGTTCAAGAAAGGCTATGCGACCAAGACCAGGGTGCTCGCGCTGCAGCGTTCTGCTGCATCGATCACGGGCGACATCGGCTCGACCACCGCCGAAATTGCCCGACTGCGGTCCTCGGCGGGCGAAGCGCAATTGCAAATGCTGCAAATGGTCAATCAACGCGCGCAGCAGAATACCGAACGCCTGAGGCTTGCGCAGACCGAATTGCAGACGTTGCTGCCGCAATGGAGATCTGCGCGTGAGCAGCTCGCCTTGGCGGCGACCCGCGCGCCCGTTTCCGGCACCGTGCTGGGCCTGGTGGCAAACACCGTCGGTGGCGTCATGCCGCGCGGCCAACGTTTGATGGACATCGTTCCCGATTCGGATGCGCTCGAGATCGAGACACATATTGCCCCCAATGAAGCCGTTGAACTGCGCGGGGGGCAATCGGCTGACGTGCGGATCGGCGGGCTGCACGACAGCCAGGCTTCACTCCTCCACGGACAGGTGAGCCGGGTTTCCCCCGATACTATCGTCGACGAAAAGACCGGTTTATCCTATTACAATGTCATCGTGACCGTCCCGCGCGAAGCGTTGCGCGAGGCCAGTCGTCAGGCCGGTTTCAATGCCGTCAAACCCGGATCGGCGGTTGACGTCACGGTACTGCTAAAGTCACGCACGGCACTCGATTATTTTCTCAATCCGCTGCTATCGAGGTTGCGCCCGGCGCTTTCCGAGCAATAACAGGTTGCGTCGACGAACAGGACGCGCAACGGATGGCGGGTGACCAATTCACCTCGCATTGAGCGTTACCGCACCATTTTCCGCTACATATTGGCGGCGGCCTACGCCTTTGTCGGTTTCGTACACATCCGGTCGCCGGGCGGGTTCCTCGCCATCATCCCCGACTGGGTGCCGTACCCTGACAAAGTCATTCTGATCACCGGTGTCTGCGAAATCCTGGGTGCAATCGGGCTGCTGACGCCGCGGCTGCGCTATATCGCCGGGATCATGCTGGCGACCTATGCGGTGTGCGTGTTCCCGGCGAATATCAAGCACGCCTTCGAGGGGGTGGTGGTCGGCAATACCCGGCTTGACTGGTGGTATCACGGCCCGCGCTTGATGTTTCAGCCGGTCATCGTCTGGTGGGCGCTGTTCGTCGGCGGTGTGACCGACTGGCCTTTCCGGAAACATAAGGCGTTGGAC
>NZ_JANXNX010000108.1 GCF_025353885.1 Sphingomonas sp.
CAGCTGTATAGGCCCCGGCCTGCGCCGGGGTGACGGGCATATAGGTCAGGCGGGCGTCAGCCGCGCCAGGCCACCCATATATGGCAGCAGGGCTTCGGGCACGATCACGCTGCCGTCGGCCTGCTGGTAGTTTTCGAGCACCGCGACGAGCGCACGGCCGACCGCAAGGGCCGAGCCGTTGAGCGTGTTGACGAATTTCGTGCCCTTTTCACCCGCCGACCGGTAGCGCGCGTTCATGCGGCGGGCCTGGAAATCGCCGCAGTTCGAACAGCTGCTGATCTCGCGATACTGTTGCTGGCCGGGTAACCAGACTTCGAGGTCAAAGGTCTTGCGCGCGGTGAAGCCCATGTCGCCGGCGCAGAGCAGCATTCGGCGGTAAGGCAGCGCCAGACGGTCGAGGATGGTCTCGGCGGCCTGCGTCATGCGTTCGTGTTCGGCCTCGGACTGGTCAGGCGTGGTGATCGACACCAGCTCCACCTTGTCGAACTGATGCTGGCGAATCAGCCCGCGCGTGTCGCGCCCGGCGGCGCCCGCTTCCATGCGGAAACAGGGGGTCAGCGCGGTGAAGCGCAGGGGCAGTTCGGTTTCGGCCAGAATCCTGTCGCGGACGAGATTGGTCAGCGACACTTCGGCGGTAGGGATCAGCCAGCGACCATCGGTCGTCCTGAACAAATCGTCGGCGAATTTTGGAAGCTGTCCGGTTCCGAACGCCGCCTCGTCGCGGACGAGCAGCGGCGGGCTGACTTCCTGGAAGCCGAACTCGGTGGTCTGGACGTCGAGCATGAAAGCCCCGAGCGCGCGCGACAGGCGGGCCATTGGCCCGCGCAGATAGGCAAACCGCGCGCCCGATACCGATTGCGCGGTTTCGAAGTCGAGGCCGAGCGCGGGACCAAAATCGGCGTGTTCGCTGGCCGTGAAATCGAAGGTCGGGATGGTGCCGTGAGTCCGTTGGACGACATTGCCCGATTCGTCGGTGCCGTCGGGGACGTCGGGCGCGGGCAGGTTGGGGAGGGTGGCGAGCAGGTCGTGCAATTGTTTCTCGGCCTGTTCGGTGGCCGGTGGGGCGTTCTTCAGCGCCTGCGCCTCGGCCTTCAGGCGGTTCGCCGTTTCATGATCGCCCTGCGCGATTGCCTGGCCGATCTGCTTAGCGATCGCGTTGCCGTCGGCCTGCGCCTTTTGAGCGGCATTCAGGACCGCCCGGTTGAGCGTATCGGCCTCCAGGATCATCGTCGCGGCACCAGCGGCCCCGCGACGGGCCAGCCCGGCGTCGAAAGCCTGGGGATTTTCGCGGATCAATCGAATGTCGTGCATGAACCGCGGCTAGCGGGGAGGCGCGACGGAGGCAAGATGGATGGGGATGCCGTCACCCCGGCGGAGGCCGGGGCCTATACGGGTGTCGGGTCGGGTGCATTTCTTTCTGACAGCCGTATAGGCCCCGGCCTGCGCCGGGGTGACGATGTTGTCAGACGGTTTTCTTCACGAAACGTGCACGCACCACCAGGGCTGCTGCGCCGAGGCCGAACATCAGGACCATCGGCGGGGCGGGGACCGGATGCGGATCGCCGGGGTTGGGTGGTCCCCAGCCCCCGCTTGATGTCGAGGTCGACGTCGAGATGTTTCCCGACGAGGACGACGATGTGGAGCTGCTGGTCGAAGACGAGGTCGACGATGCGCTCGACGTCGAGACGTTGCCGCTGGACGACGAGGTTGAGGAGACGTTGCCGCTGGAGGTGGAAGTCGATGACCCGCCGGTCGAACTGGTCGAGGTCGACGTCAGGCCGCCGGTGCTGCTCGACGTCGAACTGCCGCCCGAACCGCCCGAAGCCGACGACGTGGAGCCGCCGCTGGTCGAGGTTGAGCCACCACCGGTCGAGACCGATACGACATTGTTGATCTGAGACACGACGACGCCGCCGCCGCCAGAGCCACCGCCGCCGCCGCCGAAACCGCCGCCAAAGCCACCCCCGAAGCCGCCGCCGAAAAAGCCGCCGCCCGAACCGCCGACGACAGGAATAAAGGCACCGCCGCTGCCCCCTTCAAATCCGCGGCCCGGTTCATAGGCGGCGTCGCGCGCCATCATCGGGGGCAGGGGCGCCCGGCTGGCGATCGTGGTGACGGTCGTGCCGCCCCCGGTCGCGCACGCGGTCTGGATTGTCCGGCGCACCTTTCGCACGACGCGGCGCTGGGCCACACGAACCGGCGCGACGCGCTTGTGCTTCACGATCTTTCGGACGTGATGGACGCGGGGGCGGGGCTGTTCGGTGACGTGCATGGCACCGCCACCGATGATCGCACCGCCGCATGCGCAAGCGCAGAGTTTCGCCAAGGCCATCTTCACCGACATGACATCGTATCCCGTGTTCGCGTCGCATTGGCGGGACTGTCGCCTGCGATCCTGTGACTTCACCGTGCAGAGTCTGGCGAATGGTTCAAGCCAATTAACGCGCTTTTTACCAGATTCAGTGCCTTTCGCGACAGGCCGTCCGGCGAAATCCGGTTAATGTTTCATTTAGGGGCTGTTTTGTCCGACCTCTTGTCGTTTTGCTGGATACTTGCGTTGATCTCCAGTCGCTTGCGCGGGTCGGACAGCCTCCCTATAGGCGCGCCAATAGCAATTGAGTGTCCGGGAACGCACGATTGCGGCAACCGGGCCAGCGGTGGAGAATTCGAGTGGCGACCGTGGCAACAGATACACCGACAAGCGCTGGCGATGCCGAGTATCGACCGTCGGCAGACGAGCCCTTCATGGGCGAGAATCAGCTGAATTACTTTCGCGAAAAACTGGTGGCGTGGAAGGATTCGCTGCTGCGTGAGGGGCAGGACACGCTGACGACCCTGCAGAACGAACCCTTACGCGAACCCGACGTCACCGACCGTGCGTCTAGCGAGACCGACTGGTCGATCGAGCTGCGGACGCGCGACCGCCAGCGCAAGCTGATCGCAAAGATCGACGCCGCGCTGCGCCGGATCGAGGATGGTGAATACGGATATTGCGATGTGACCGGCGAGCCGATTTCGCTGAAGCGGCTGGAGGCACGCCCGATCGCGACGATGACACTGGAAGCGCAAGAGAAGCATGAGCGCCAGGAGAAGGTGTCGCGCGACGAATAGCTTCGACCCATTTTGGGGCAGGTGGCCTGGTCTTTTCAGGTGGTGTTTACGGTTTGGCCAGCTTTGGGGCGTAGCCCCGATGACGGAAACAAACCTTGATCGCGGGAATTTCGAATCGTGAATGCGCAAGCCGATACGGGGCGGGTCAACGCCGAAAATGGCCAGGCCAATGAAGGCGGCGACGGGGCAAGCAGCAATGCCAATTCCAGCGAGGTCGGCAGTGTGGAACGTCAGGCACGCGACAGCCTGTTCCTGAGCGCGACCCTGCGTGTCGAGGGGCAGGCGACCCCGATCACCGTGCGCGTCCGCAATTTGTCAAACGGTGGCATGATGGTCGACAGCAATGCGATTCTGTCGCCGGGACAGACTGTCCGCACCGACTTGCGCGGGATCGGCCCGGTGACGGGCACGGTTGCATGGGTCGAAGCGGGGCGCGCAGGCGTGGCGTTCGACGACATGGTCGACCCGAAAATGGCGCGATATCAAGGTAATCCTGATGCTGTCGCGGCAGTGACCCCAGCACCGCAGATCGACGAACGTCGCCCGGGCCTGAAACCGCGCGGATAGCTATCGCGTCCGCGCAGTTCCGGCGGTTTAGCCCGAAGTTCGCCCGCTCAACGCTTCCTTCAGCCGCAGCTTTTGTTTTTTCAACAGGCTGAGCAACGTGGGGTCGGGAAGCGGGCGGCGCGATTCGTCGGCAAGGCGGCGTTCGATCCCGGCGTGTTTGGCTTCCAGGGCTGAGAGGTGCGTCGATTGCATGTGGCAAACTCCTTCAAAGCAGGGGCCGATTGAACCACCGATCATAACGATTGTCTCCCTGTTTCTTGGGGGGAATCGACAGACCGATTCGGCAGGTGCGATGAACCGATTTAACGGGCCGATTGAACGGGGCACGGCTCCGGTCTAACGATGGCGCTGTCATGACCGGGGGCACGCAATGGAACCGAACGAGCTGGCGGTTCGCCTCCATAATTTCAGGATCGAGCACCGCGACCTCGACTTTGCGCTGGACGCGATCCGCGCGCAGGGCACACCCGATCAGTTGCAGGCCGCGCGGCTGAAAAAGCGTAAACTGCGGCTGAAGGACGAGATCATGCGGCTCGAAACGATGCAGATCCCCGATATTATCGCCTAGCGTTGGCACGGGCTGAGTGCCAAGGGGGGAACCATGCTCGCGCGGCGCCTCACCGATAGTCTGTATGTCGATGCCATGTTGCTGGCGGACGAGGCGCGCGCCTATTTCGACGCCAGCTATCGCGACGACGGTCAGGGCCACGAGGTGGCGGCGCTGGAGCCGTTCGACCGGGTGCTGTTCTCGTGCGAGTCGCTGAAGGTAACGACGCGGCTGATGCACATTATTGCGTGGCTGCTGACCCAGCGGGCCGTCGATGCGGGCGAATTGTCGAATGACCAGCTGCGCGATGCGTCGCGGCGGCTGGGCCCTGCGGTGGCAAGCGAACCAGATGCGCTGATGCGGCTCCCCGAAACGGCGCGCACGTTGATCGCGACCAGCGTCGACCTGTACCGGCGGGTCGAGCGGCTGGACGCGGGCTTGGGCGAAGAGGTCGTCACGACCAGCCCGGCGCGGCACCTGCTCCACCGGTTGAGCCAGTCGTTCTGATGACGGGGCTGACCGGGCTGGATGTTCTGGTATTGCTGATTGTCGCGGCGGCGGCGGTGTTCGGGTTCCTGCGTGGGTTCGTCAGCGAGACGATGTCGCTGGCGGCATGGGTGCTCGCGATCCTGGCGGTCAAGATGCTCCACGCGCCCGTCGCCGCCGCGCTGGTCGATCCGATCGGCACCGATACCGGCGCGTCGGTGCTGGCGTTTGCGCTGGTGTTCGGCGCAACCTTCATCGCGGTGCGGATGGTTGGCGGACGGCTGGGGTCGGCCTCGCGACGCTCGCTGCTGGGGCCGGTGGACCGCTTGTTGGGGTTTGGTTTCGGTGCGCTGAAGGGGGTCATCGTCGCGACGCTGGCGTTTTTGTTCGCGTCGCTCGTGTTCGATACCCTGCACGGCGCTTCGCAACCGCGACCTGCGTGGATGACGACGTCGCGGACTTATCCGTTGCTACGCGCAAGCAGCGCCGCCCTTGTGGACTTCGTCGAACGGCGGCGGGCGGAGTGAGCGGACTTTACACGATGGATGTGCTGCGGCTGGCGACAACGCTTGGCCACTGGCCGCGCCTGGAAAATCCCGGATCAACGTCCGAAAAGCGTTCGGTCGTGTGCGGCAGCCGGGTCACGGTCGACGTGGTGCTGGACGACACGGGCCGCGTGGTCGCGTTCGGGCAGGATGTGCAGGCGTGTGCGCTGGGGCAGGCGTCGGCAGCGTTGCTGGCCAAGCACATCGTCGGACTGAGCGCTGCCGAGATTGAGCAGGCGCGATCGACGCTGGCGGCGTTCCTGGCCGGGACGGCGGAGACCATCGGCGATTGGCCGGGACTCGACAAGTTGGCCTCTGCCAAAGGGTATCCAGCGCGCCACGCCTCAATCCGCCTGCCGTTCGAGGCGGCCGCCGAAGCTGCCGCAGGAGCCGGCCATTGAGCGAGACCGCACTGGTCGAAGGCGTCGTCATGCTGGGCGCCGGGTTCGTGTTCGTGATGCTGTTCCGGCGTTTCGGGCTGGGTGCGGTGCTGGGGTATCTGGTCGCAGGAGTCGTCATCGGGCCGCACGGCCTAGGCATCATCGGCGGTGCGGAAAGCAAGCTCGACGCCGCTGAACTGGGGATCGCCCTGTTGCTGTTCCTGGTCGGGCTGGAATTGAACCCCGCCCGGCTGTGGCGGTTAAAGCGAGACATCTTTGGCATGGGGCTGGTCCAGGTCGTCGCCTGTGGACTGGCGGTCGCCGGGATCGTGTGGCTGGTGGCGAGCGTGTCATGGGGCGCCGCACTGGCGCTGGGCCTGCCGCTGGCACTGTCGTCGACCGCACAGGTGTTGCCGAGCCTGAAGGCGTCGGGCCGCATCAACACCCCGTTCGGCGAGCGCGCGTTTTCGGTCCTGCTGTTCCAGGACCTGTCGATCGTCCCACTGATCACGATCATTGCCGCGATGTCGCGCGCGCCCGCCGATCCGTCGGTGCCGCCGGGCTGGCTGATGGCGGTCTATACCGTCGGCGCTATCGCCGGGCTGGTCGCGGCGGGGCGCTATGTCATCGGGCCGGTGCTGCGGCTGGTCGGGCGCGTCGGCGAACAGGAATTGTTCATTGTCGTCGGGCTGTTCACGGTGTTCGCCAGTGCCGCGGTGATGGAGACGCTCCATTTGTCGACGGCGCTGGGCGCGTTCGTCGCGGGCGTGATGCTGGCCGATTCGCCCTATCGCCACGAGATCGAGGCGGACATCGAACCGTTCCGTGCCATCCTGCTGGGGCTATTCTTTATTGCGGTCGGCATGGTGCTCGACATCGGTGCTGTGCTCGACAATCCGGGGATGGTGATCGGCATGGCGCTGGCGCTGGTGGCGACCAAGACCGCGCTGATATTCGGCATCGGCCGCCTGTTCGGCATGGCGACGCGGCCCGCCTTTGGACTGGGGCTGCTGCTGAGCCAGGGTGGCGAGTTCGGCTTTGTCCTGTTCGCGCAAGCGCAGGCGGCGCTGCTGATCGAACCGCGCGCGGCGAGCATCTTTGGCGCGGTCGTCACGCTGTCCATGGCGACGACGCCGTTCCTGCTGATGATAGCGCGCCGTTTCGAACACGCTCCGACCAAGGGCGTAAAGCCCGAGGGTCCGGCCGATGCGCCCGACACGACCGCGATCGTCATCGGTTACGGCCGCTTTGGTCAGACCGTCGCGCACATGTTGCAGTCGCACGGTATCTCGTTGACGCTGATCGACCTGAAGCCGTCGCAGATCGAACGCACCGCCGAATTCGGGGCGAAAGTGTATTATGGTGACGGCCGGCGCATCGACCTGCTGCGGATCGCGGGTGCCGAACAGGCGCGGCTGATCCTGTTCTGCACCGACGATCGCGAACTGGGTCCAAAAGAGCTGTCGCCGATCCTCGGTGCCTTTCCCCAAGCGGCGGTGCTGGTGCGGGCGTTCGACAGGGGACACATGATCAAGCTTGCACCACTCGACCTGACGATCGCCATTCGCGAAGTTTACGAATCGGCGATCTACATGGGGGTCGAGGCGCTAAAATCGCTGGGTGTCGAGGGCGGGCGCATCGAGGACATCGAACATGACTATCGCGAAAAGGACAATATCCGGCTGGAGGCGCAAACCGTGACCGGCGACATGCACGTCCGTGACGACCTGTTCAGCCGCGAACCTGCCATCGTCCGGCGCGAGGCATGAGGCGTGACTGGCTGATCGTGGCGGCGGCGCTGTCGGCGGCGGTGGCCATCGGTGCCGGCGCGTTCGGAGCACATGGCGCGACCGGCGATGCCGGGGAGTTGTTGAAAACCGGCGGGCTGTATCAGATGGTTCACGCAGTAGCAGCGGTCGCGTTGGCCAACCGTGCGCGCGGGGCGACGTGGCTGATGCTGGCCGGGGCGGCGGTGTTCGCGTTCAGTCTGTATGGTCTGGCGATTGGCGCACCTCGAATTGTTGGCGCGATTACGCCGATTGGCGGGCTGGGGTTGATTGCGGGCTGGATTTGGGTGGCGCTTTCGGCGGGCGGTGCGCGGCGGTGAAAGTTGGTGACCTGAATTTTTAACCACTAAAACCGGCATCGAATGATGCTACATATCGTGCGCGATTGGAAAGGTTTGATTATGCGGCGACGGTGGCTCTCGACGATGACCTTATTGCCAAGGCGCAGGCGTTTACCAGTCTTGCCGAAAAGTCTTCGCTTATTCGTGAAGCGCTCAAGGCACTGATCGAGCGTGAGAGCGCGTCTCGTCTTGCCCGTCTCGGCGGCACTGAACCCGGGATCGTCGCGACGCCACGTCGACGTCCGGATCCTTCGTGATACTGGTCGATAGCTCGGTCTGGATCGACCACTTCCGGCATGACGATCCTGCGCTCTCTGAACTGCTCGATAAGCGCCAGGTCCTGTGGACGCGCAATAAACGCTTACGCGCTATCGCCTCCCGCATGAGTCTGGATGCCAATCAGGACCATTGACCTTTCGACTAGGACTTCCCCTTCGCTGCCCGGCATTTGTCCGAACAGTAAACCACATTTTCCCAGTCACGCGCCCATTTCTTGCGCCAGGCAAAGGGGCGTCCGCACGCCGGGCAGGTCTTTTCGGGCAGGTCGCGCTTGGTGACGCCGTTGGGCATCAGGCGGGTTCGCGCGCCAGAGCGGCGTCGGCGTCGAGGAAGGCGGCGACTTCCGCCAGCGTCACCGACTTGTCGAGGAACGCCCTGCCGATGCCACGCGCCAGTAGGAACGGCACGGTGCCGCCCTCGCGCTTTTTATCATGCGCCATGTGCGCGGCGAGGGTCGCGCCCGACGCCATGACGTCAGCCGAGCGCGCGTCGGTGGGCAGGCCCATGCGCTGCAGATGCTCGGTCACGCGGGCGGCGTCGTCGGCCGAACACAGGCCGCGCACGGCGGAGAAGCGAAAGGCGATGGCCATTCCGGCTGCGACCGCTTCACCATGCAGCAGGCGGTCGCTGTAGCCGGTCTCGGCCTCCAGCGCATGGCCGAAGGTGTGACCGAGGTTCAGCAGAGCGCGGCGGCCGCTGGTTTCGCGTTCATCCGCGCCGACAATCGCGGCCTTTGCCCGGACGCTGGTCTCGATAGCGTGGATGCGCGCGGCGGCGTCGCCTGCCAGCAGGGGAGGGCCGTTGGCATCGCACCATGCGAAGAATTCGGGATTGTCGATCAGTCCGTATTTGACGACTTCGGCATATCCGGCGCGAACTTCGCGCAACGGCAGCGTGTCGAGCGTGGCCGGGTCGATCAGGACGAAATCGGGCTGGTAGAACGCCCCGATCAGGTTCTTGCCCGCCCGCGTGTTGATTGCGGTCTTGCCGCCAACCGAGGAATCGACCTGTGACAGCAATGTCGTCGGAATCTGGATGACAGGGCAGCCGCGCTTGACGATGCTGGCGGCAAATCCGGTCAGGTCGCCGATAACACCGCCGCCCAGCGCGACGATCGCCTCGGTCCGCTCGACCTCCAGCGCCAGCAGCGTGTCGCACAGGCGTTCCAGTTGCGCCCAGGACTTGGTCGCTTCCCCGGCGGGCAGGATGACGGGGTCGACGCGCACGCCGGGCAGGGCGGCGGTCAGCGCGGGCAAATGGGTGGCGGCGACGTTTTCATCGGTGACGATAATCAGCCGCCCCCTGCCCAGCCAGGGCGCCAGGTGGCGGGCGGCGTCGCCAATCGCGCCGTTCTGGATAACGATGTCGTAGCTGCGCGCGGCGAGGCCGACGGTGACGATGCTCAAGCGCGCAACTCCCTTAAAATAGCGTCCACAGTCGCTTCATGCGGGGCCGGGTGGCTGAAAACATGAACCGGCGCGAGCGCATATACCGGATTACGAGATACAGCGAGGTCGCGCAGCACGGTTTCGGGATCGCGGTCCAGCAGCAGCGGGCGGTCGCCACGCCGCCCGACGCGCTGGACCAGTGTCTCGATATCGGCCTGGAGCCAGACGGTGGTCGCGCGGTCGAGGATCAGCGCACGGGTGTCGCCCTGCATGAATGCGCCGCCACCGGTCGCGATAACCTTGCGCGAGCCATCGATCAGGCGGGCGATCACGCGGCGCTCCCCGTCGCGGAAATGCGCTTCGCCGAACCGTTCGAAGATTTCGGCGACGGTCAGCCCGGCGGCGGCCTCGATCTCGGCATCGGCATCGACGAACGGCAGGTTCAGGCGGTTGGCGAGGCGGCGGCCAATGGTCGATTTGCCGACGCCCATCATGCCGATCAAAACGATGGGAAGCCTGGAGTCGATGATCTTGCGGAGATCGGGAAGCGATGTGGTCATGTCGGCAGGGGCTATACAGGGGCGGCGTCGTTCGGGCAAAGAGCGGCATGACGGTTTGTCGACGGCGGTTTGTCGTTGGCGGTTTCCAACGAAGCGAGTGCAAGTGCCATGAGAAACGTGATCTGGATTGTCGTTGTCATCGTGTTGATCGGTGGTGTCGTCGCCCTGTCGCGCAAGGACACGAGCAAGCCGCTGACCAAGGTCGAAAAGATCGTGCCCGCCGATGCGCTGGCGAAGTGACCTTTCCGCCGCCGCGCTGACCACAGCGCTGGCGGTCGCGGCGCTGTATCCGGCGATCGCGCAAAAGTCGCCGGAATCGATTTTGCCACCGGGGTTCGGGCAACCAGAGCCACCCGCGCCGCCACGGCCCGCGCCCGACGGACCGTCCAAGGCAACCCGCGATGCCGTTCCCGATTCGGCGCTGACCCCGCCTGCACCCGACGGTGATGCGCCGGTTGTTGCCGAGGCTGTAGGTGATGGTCTGGGCAACGATATGGCTGCGGTTGAGCCGGTTGAACTGCCAGAGGAAGCACGGCGGTCGATCGACTGAGTTGGGCTGATGACGCCCGCAGCGGGTGGGCTGGGCAACGATGCGTTCGGCAATGCCGATGGCGCCTTCCTGACCAGCGTGATGGGCCGGATGCAGGCACCCGTCGCGTCGCGTTGGGCGTCGATCCTGTTGCGCCGGGCGTTGTTGTCGCAAACCGACACGCCGCTGGGGATCGGCGGGGCCGACTGGATCGCCGCGCGCGCCTGGCTGCTGGTGCGGATGGGTGAGGCCGACAACGCGCGCAGCCTGGTCCAACTGGTCGATCCCGTAAATTACACGTTATGGCTGAACACGGTGACGATGCAGGCGGCGCTGGCGACGGGCGACCCCGCGGCGCTGTGCAGCATTGCCGACGCCGCCGCGCAAACCAACAGCGAGCCGAGCTGGCTGCTGGCACGGGCGATGTGCGCCGGGCTGTCGGGTGAACCGGGTACGGCAAGCGCATTGGTCGACCAGGCGCGCGGCACACGGCGCGCGGGACGGTTTGATTCGCTGCTCGCCGAAAAAGTCGTGGGGGTGGGCAGCAATACCAGACGTGCGATCACCATCCAGTGGGATGGCGTCGATCGGCTGACGGCATGGCGCTTTGGATTGGCGACAGCCACCGGCGTGACGATCCCAGAGGCTTTGCTGAACACCGCCGGTCCACAGGTCCGGGCGTGGCAGGCCCGGTCGCCGCTGCTGACGCCGGGCGCGCGGGCGATGTCGGCGGACTGGGCAGCGACGCTCGGGGTGTTTTCGAATGCGGCGCTAGTCGACCTGTATGGTGCGATCTTTGACGATGCCGACCCTTCCGAACGGAGCGGGACGACCGCGCAAGTCTTGCGCGATGCCTATGTCGGGGAACCGGCGGACCGACTGGCGGCGCTGAAGACATTGTGGGGCGACGGCAGCCAATCGGCGTTGCAGCATTATGCGCGCCTGATCCTTGGTGCGAGGGCGGCGGCGATGCTGACGCCTACCGATGGCGCGGCGCAATCGGATGAGATCCTGGCGGCGATGCTGTCGGCGGGGTTCGATATCCAGGCGGCGGCGTGGAGCGGGTCGGTCGGCTCGGGATCGCTTGGCTGGGGATTGCTGGCGGTCGGGGCACCACGCGCGCCGTTTCGGATTGACGGCAGCGGAGTGAACGCATTTCGCAGTGCAGCGGGTGACAGTGGGACGACGCGCGCGCGGTTCCTGTTCGCCGCGCTGGCTGGGCTGGGTCGCCTGCCTGCGGGCGACGTCGAGCAATTGTCGCAGGATTATGGCGTGCCCGTCGGGCGGCAAAATTCGTGGACGCGCGCGCTGGACAAGGCGGTTGCCGACCGGCAGCCGGGCACGGTTGCCCTGTTGTGCGCGGCAGGGATGCAGACCTCCCGCTGGGGCGCGGTCCCGCCAGCCCAGCTTTACCGCATCATTGCCAGTCTGAAAGCCGTGGGGCTGGAGCCTGAGGCGCGGATGATCGCGGCGGAGGCGCTGACCCGGTCGTGACCACCGACGCCCGCCGGATCGCGGACTTTCTCGCGATGCTGGCGGCGGAGGCAGGATCGGCGCTCAATACATTGTCGGCCTATGCGTCGGACCTGGCGCAGGCGTCGGCGATCCTCGGCGGCACGCTGGCGGTTGCCGACGCGATTGCGTTGCAACGGCTGTCGGCGGAGTGGGAACCCCTTGCGCGGTCGAGTGTGGCGCGCAAAACAGCGGCACTGCGGCGTTTTTTCGGATTTTTACAGGAGGAGGGCGTCCGCGCCGACGATCCGTCGCACGCATTGCCGCGCGTGGGTGGGGGGCGGCGGCTGCCCCGGACACTCGATCATGCGGCGGTGGCAGCGCTGTTTGCCGCAATTCCGCCGACCGACCTGCGGCTGATGGCATTGGTTGAACTGCTCTATGGATCGGGACTGCGCGCGACCGAACTGGTCTCGCTCGACCTGAGCGCAATCGCCACCGATCGGCCCTTCACGATCCTGAAGGGCAAGGGCGGGCGTGAGCGGATGGTGCCGGTTTCGGACCGCGCGCGCTTGGCGGTGGCGGCATGGACGGCGGTTCGTCCGCAGGGTTCGCGCTGGCTGTTTCCGTCAGGCAAGGCGCATTTGAGCCGCGTTCGCCTGTTCCAGATGCTAAAGGGACTGGCCATCGATGCGGGCATCCCACCCGAACGGGTCAGCCCGCACGTCCT
>NZ_JANXNX010000010.1 GCF_025353885.1 Sphingomonas sp.
GCTGATGGCCGAAGCCTATAAGATCATCGATCACAGCTATGATGCAGTGATTGTCGGCGCGGGCGGGTCGGGCCTGCGCGCAACGATGGGTTGCGCCGAGGCGGGCTTGCGGACCGCGTGCATCACCAAGGTGTTCCCGACACGCAGCCATACTGTGGCTGCGCAGGGCGGGATCGCTGCGAGTCTGGGCAACATGGGCCCCGATCATTGGACTTGGCACATGTACGACACTGTAAAGGGGTCGGACTGGCTGGGCGACCAGGATGCGATCGAATATCTGGTGCGCGAGGCACCTCAGGCGGTTTACGAGCTGGAACACGCCGGCGTGCCGTTCAGCCGCACCAACGAGGGCAAGATCTACCAGCGCCCCTTCGGTGGCATGATGCAGAACATGGGCGAAGGGCCGCCGGCGCAGCGCACCTGTGCGGCGGCGGATCGGACCGGCCATGCAATGTTGCATGCCCTGTACCAGCAGAGTCTGAAGTATGACGCCGACTTCTACATCGAGTTTTTTGCGCTCGACCTGATCATGGAAAATGGCGCGTGTCGCGGGGTCATCGCGATGTGCATGGAAGATGGCAGCATTCACCGCTTTCGTTCGCACAGCGTGACGCTGGCGACGGGTGGTTACGGCAAATGCTGGTTCTCGGCGACGAGCGCGCATACCTGCACCGGCGATGGCGGCGGCATGGTGTTGCGTGCGGGGTTGCCGATGCAGGACATGGAATTCGTGCAGTTCCACCCGACCGGCATCTATGGTGCAGGCGTTCTGATTACCGAAGGCGCGCGCGGCGAGGGTGGCTATCTGACCAATTCAGAGGGCGAGCGGTTCATGGAGCGTTATGCACCGTCGGCCAAGGACCTGGCATCGCGCGACGTCGTGTCGCGATCGATGGCCGCCGAAATTCGCGAAGGTCGTGGCGTCGGTCCGCACAAGGATCACATCTACCTTCACCTCGACCATATTGCGCCCGAAGTGCTGGCCGAACGGCTGCCCGGTATCACCGAAACCGGTAAGATTTTTGCCGGCGTCGACTTGACCCGCCAGCCTTTGCCGGTCACGCCGACGGTGCATTACAACATGGGCGGCATCCCCTGTAACTATCACGGCGAAGTCGTGACGTTAAAGGATGGCAACCCCGATACCGTCGTGCCGGGCCTGTTCGCGATCGGCGAGGCGGCCTGCGTTTCGGTGCACGGTGCCAATCGCCTCGGCTCCAACAGCCTGATCGACCTGGTCGTGTTCGGCCGGGCAACGGGCCACCGCATCGCCGAAATCGTCAAGCCCGATACCAAGCACGCGCCATTGCCAAAGGGTTCGGAGGAAATGGCGCTGGGCCGGGTCGACAAGTTCCGCAATGCCAGCGGGGCGTCGACGACCGCCGAAATCCGGCTGGAGATGCAGCGGACGATGCAGAAGCACGCCGCCGTGTTCCGCGACACCGAACTGCTGGACGAGGGCAAGATCCTGATCGACAAGGTGGCCGAACGCATCCACGACGTCCGCGTCACCGACCGTTCGATGATCTGGAACACCGACCTGATCGAGACGCTCGAGCTCGACAACATGCTGCCTCAGGCTGTCGTCACGATGCACGGTGCTAGCAACCGCCACGAATCACGCGGCGCGCACATGCACGAAACTTATCCCGACCGGAACGATGGCGAGTGGATGAAGCACACACTGCTGTGGAACCAGGGTAAGGGCGTGACCATCGACTACCGCCCGGTGCATGATTACACGCTGACCGACGATATCGACTATATCAAGCCAAAGGCACGGGTTTACTAAGCCGCGCTTAACGTCTCGTCAGTGTTTGCTCGCTACCCCGTCATCATGGCGCGGAATTGGCAGATTGGGCCCCGTGGGGGTGGAGTTCAGTCAGGACCGCCCTCTGCGGCGCAGGTACAGGCCGAATATCGCGCGATGTTGACCGAGGATCTCGGGCCCGCGGTGTTCAACCGCGTGGCCGTTCGCGACGACGGGCAGCCGGTTGGGCTGTTTCGCCTGTTGATGCGGCCGGCCGGGCTGTTCGCGCTGGCCCTGATCGCGCTGATCACGGTGCTGACCATCAAACTCTGGCGGGACGGGGTTTTCGAATCCTTCCGCCAGCACAACGTGGCCAGGACCATGACCGACGACAAGCGCTGGATGCTCGGCGATCGCCTTGCTCCGCCCCCTGCCGAGAAAATGATCGAGCCGTTGCAGCCGCAACCACGGCCCGCCGTGAGCGTAACCGAACCGAATGCCGCCGACCCTGGCGACGAGCCCGAGGAATAGCGGCGAAGCCCACCCTCTGCTTCAGTAAACATTTCCCCCGCTCGGCGCTTTGTGGTCAAAGGCGCGGAATCGTGAGGGAAGCAGGCATGACCGACGCAGCAACGCCATGCCGGTCGCGAGCATAGATGATTTGACCGGCACTATCACAGCAATCGTGCTGGCAGGCGAACGCCCCGGTGGCGACCCACTGGCGCGTGCGTTCGGCGTGGTTGCCAAAGCGCTGATCCCGGTCGGCGACGTGGCGATGGTCGACCGCGTGGTCGCGACGTTGGAGGCGAACGTTAATATTGCGCGGGTGATCGTCGTCGGGGGCAGCGCGCTGTTGGCAATGAGGGCCGGGTTCGATCCGGCGGGGCCGACGATTGCGGCCACGATTGGGGCGATCGTCGACCGCGGGGAATTTCCGCTTCTGGTGACAACTGCCGATCATCCCCTGCTGGACGACGCGATGATCGATGCATTCGTGGGCGGGGCGAAGGCGCGCGATCTGGCGGTTGCCGTGGTCGAAAGGCGTGTCCTGCTCGCTTCCTATCCAGCCAGTCGCCGGACCTGGCTCCCTTTTCGCGGAGGATCGTATTCCGGGGCAAACCTGTTCTGGATCGGGAGTGAGCGTGTTCGCCCTATCCTCGAAATATGGGCTGCCGTCGAGCAACGGCGCAAGCGGGGCCGAGCCCTGTTGTCGGCATTCGGTCCGGTCGTGCTGGTCGGAGCCGCCCTGCGCTTGCTGACGATCCAGGGCGCGCTCGACCGCATCGGCGCGCGGTTTGGCTTGTCGGCGGGCGCAGTCATTCTCCCTCAAGCGGAGGCGTGCATCGACGTCGATAGCGAAGCGGACCACCGGTTGGTCGAGGCGATCGTGGCGGCGCGCGCCAGGGTGTGAGGATCGGTTTTCTGTTCAATCACGATGCCGGGCATCAGGTCGCGCACAGTGTGGGGATCTTGCGCGCCTATGCTCGGGCAAATGCGGGGGACACGGTGGTGGCGCTGGTTGCTCCGCCATTGCAGGGGGCGGTTCGTGCGGGCCTTGGCGACGCCCGGGTGGATTGGATCGACTTTCGGCCCGGCACCGTGGCCGGGATCGTTGCGCCCGTGCTCGACAGGATCGCGCCGTTTTCAAGGAAATCGGCGCTGGCCGCCAATCTGGATGTGATCGCCGGACTGGACGCGCTGGTCGCGACCGAGCGCACCTGCCTTTGGGCGCGGCGAAAGCTGGGATCACGCGCGCCTGCTTTCATCTATATCCCGCACGGCGCTGGCGACCGCGGCGTAACGTATCACCAGGAGCTTGCGCAGTTCGACTTGCTGCTGGTGCCCGGGCGCAAATACGTCGAGGCGGCCAGGGCAGCGGGCCTGATCGATGCCGACAACGCGATCGGCATCATCGGCTATCCGAAATTCGACACGCTTGCTCGCCCTTCCACGCCCGATCGGTTGTTCGACAATGACAATCCGGTGTTCGTCTATAACCCGCACTTCGACCCGTATCTGTCGTCATGGTATGATTTCGGTCCGCGGTTGATCGACTGGTTCTCCGGGCGACCCGACTACAACCTGATTGTGGCACCCCACGTCATGCTGTTTCGAAAGCGGTTTCACTGGTCGCTCGAATATCGCACCGGACGGTTGCGGCCCGACCTTCCGGCTTCCGCAAGCGCACCGAACATCCTGGTCGATGTCGATGGACCGCGCTTGTTCGATATGAGCTATATGCGCGCCGCCGACGTGTATATCGGCGATGCCAGCAGCCAGATTTATGAATTCATGACCACGCCCCGCCCTGCCTATTTCATTGACAGCCACGGCGTGCCGATCCGTCACTGGCGGGCGGGACCGGTGGCGACGTCGCTCGCTCAACTCGCCGCGATGCTGCGCGATTTCAAGGCGGCGGGCGCGCGCTTCGCGTCCGCCCAACGCGCTTTGTTAGACGAAACATTCGACTCGTCCCCGATCCCCGCCAGCGAACGCGCGGCCACCGCCATTGCCGAGTTCATGGCCGTCCCTAAAGTCCAGCGCGCATGCTGAGCCAGGTCCTCCGCAACATGGGATTGCTGTTGGGGGGCAAGGCGGCGGCAGGGTTGATCAGTCTCGTCTATCTCATAATCGTAACCCGCACGCTCGGTCCGCATGACTATGGCGTGCTGGTGCTGGTCAACGGCTATGTCGTCGCGGTCGGTGGAATCATCGCGTTTTCGGGCTGGCATACCGTGGTTCGCTATGGCGCGCAGGCGCTGGCGGATGGCGACCATGCTCGCCTGACGCGACTGGTGCGTTTCATGACCCTTGTCGAACTGGGCTGCGCGGTCGTGGCGATGGGCATCGCTGTGGCCGGAGTTCCCTATGCCGCGCGCGAGTTTAGTTGGTCGCCCGAAGTCGTTCCGGTCGCCCGCTGGTATGCGCTGGGCGTCATCGCGAACGTCGTCACGACGCCTTACGGGATTTTGCAGCTGGCGGGCAGGTTCGATAAACTGGGCCTGCAATCGACGGTCTCGCCGCTGATCCGCCTGGTCGGGGCGGTAGCCGTATGGCTGGCGGGCGGCGGGTTAA
The DNA here is from genome assembly GCF_025353885.1 of Sphingomonas sp. GTDB lineage: Bacteria > Pseudomonadota > Alphaproteobacteria > Sphingomonadales > Sphingomonadaceae > Sphingomonas_O. Next base: position 4,826 of record NZ_JANXNX010000010.1, read on the forward strand.
CCGGCTTCCTGATCGTCTGGCTGGCGGGCTCGATCGGCGAGGGGGTTTTCGTTTGGATGCTCGCGTTGCCGATCTTCGGCAAGATGCGCGGCGACGTGAAGGTGCCGGGAGGCATCGACGGCGTAAAGCGCGAGAATACCGGCATCGTGCGTTTTCTGGTCACGACCAACGCCGATTTGACCCTGCGCGACCTTGCGCCAAAGCTGGTGCCGCTGGTCGTCGGGGCCATTCTAGGTCCGGCGGCGGCAGGGATCTATTCTTTGGCGCAACGGGCATCGGTCGTCTTGCAGCAGCCAGCGACGCAGTTGGCGCAAGCGGCGTTTCCGATCATCGCCCGGCTGATCGCGGCGGGCGACCGGGCTGCGGCAAGGCGCCTGACGTGGCGGACTTCGGGGCTGGCGCTGGCGGCGGGCGCGCCACTGGTGCTGCTGTTCGCCTTTTTTTCGAGACAGATATTGGAATTGCTTGGCGGTCATGGCTTCGAATCGGGCGCGTTCCTGCTGGTGCTGCTGGCGGTCGGCCGGGGCGCACAACTTGGGTCGGTGCCGTTCTCCTCGGCGTTGATAGCCATGGGAAGCACCGGCCAATCGATCGCCGTCAATATCGTCGCCAATGTCGGCTTGCTACCCTTGCTTGCCTGGCTGCTGATGCGCTTCGGGATCGACGGCGCGGGGTGGCACGGGCTGGTGTTGGGGCTGCTGATGCTGATTGTGCTTGCGCTCGTCTTTCGGGCTGGCAAAGACCGGCTTATCCCGGTAAAACCGGAAACCGATATGGTCGCTGCCTCCGCAACGCGACAGGGAACTCCCGATGGTTGAATTAACGCTCCCCAAGAACAGCAAGATCAAGGCCAAGGGAAAGTCGTATAAAGCGGCAGCGGGTGCGAAGAACATCAAGAATTTCAAAATCTATCGCTACGATCCCGATAGTGGCGAGAACCCGCGCTATGACGATTTCGAGGTTGATCTGGACAGCTGCGGGCCGATGGTCCTTGACGCGCTGATCAAGATGAAGGGCGAACAGGACAGCTCGCTGACCTTCCGCCGGTCCTGTCGTGAGGGGATTTGCGGGTCGTGTTCGATGAATATCGACGGCACCAACACGCTCGCCTGCACCAAGGCGATCGAGGATGTGAAAGGCGATGTGCGGATCACGCCATTGCCGCATATGGACGTCATCAAGGATCTGGTCCCCGACTTCACGCATTTTTACGCACAATATGCATCGATCGAACCTTGGCTGAAGACTAAGACGCCGACTCCATCGGGGGTCGAACGGCTGCAGACGCCCGATGACCGGTCGAAGCTGGATGGCCTTTATGAGTGCATCCTGTGTGCATGCTGCTCGACCGCTTGCCCGAGCTATTGGTGGAACAGCGACAAGTTCCTGGGTCCCGCCATCCTGTTACAGGCGTATCGCTGGCTGGCTGACAGCCGCGACGAGATGACCGGCGAACGGCTCGACGAACTGGAAGATCCGTTCCGCCTGTACCGCTGCCATACGATCATGAATTGCTCGAACGTCTGCCCCAAGGGTCTGAGCCCCGCCAAGGCGATTGCCGAGGTCAAGAAGATGGTGGTCGAACGCGCTGTCTGAGGTGAGCGGACCTGAGATAAGCGAGCCTGAGGCGGCGGGTGATACTGCTGCCGACCACGCCACCGAAAAGCCCAGCGCTGAGTTTGTTCATGCCGATGATCCCGATCACCCCGGCTGGCGGACATGGACCCTGTCGGACCCGACGCGGTTCAATTCGCTGCTTGGCAAGATGCTGGTACGCCGCGATGGCGACCTTGCCCGCGTGCGGATGTTTCCGGGTCATGTGCACACCAATCTGATGGGCAACGTCCATGGCGGCGCATTGCTCGGCTTCATCGACGTATCGTTGTTTGCCGGCGCGCGCGTGTTCGGACTGATCGATGCGGGGGCGGCGGTGACGCTCGATCTGTCGGTCCAGTTCATCGGTGGCGGACGGTCGAACGAGCCACTGGATTCCGAGGTCGAATTACTGCGTGAGACCGGGCGGTTGCTGTTCCTGCGCGGGATTGTCCATCAGGCGCATGGCAAGGTCGCGGCCTTTGCTGGAACTGTGCGCAAGCCCAGCCCGAAGCGGACAGCGCCGTGAATGTGGCCGACCGCTATGCCGCGCTGGTTGCGGCAGGCGAACTCAGGGCCGACCCGACGCAGGCGGAGGCGGCGATCCGGCTTCACCGGTTGCAGACGGAACTGGAGGCGGTCGCGCCGCGCGGGAGCATCTTGTGGCGGTTGGGCAAATCGAAGCCGCTCCCGCCCAAAGGCATTTATCTGTGGGGCGGGGTGGGACGTGGCAAGTCGATGCTGATGGACCTGTTTTATGACTGCCTGAAAATCAATCGCAAACGCCGGGTTCATTTCCACGAATTCATGATCGAGGTTCACGCCCGGCTCCGCGTCGAGCGCGAGAAGGAGACCGGCGACCCGATTGCGCCGGTGGTGGCCGGACTGGCGGACGAGGCGCGCTGCCTGGCGTTCGACGAGATGGTGGTGAACAATTCGGCCGACGCGATGATCATGTCGCGGCTGTTCACCGGGCTGATTGAAACCGGCGTCACGATCGTCACCACGTCCAATCGGGCACCTTCCGAATTATACAAGGACGGGCTGAACCGGGAGCATTTCCTGCCGTTCATTGCGCTGATCGAAGACCGGCTCGACGTCGTTCCGCTCAACGGTCCGACCGATTACCGGATGGAGCGGCTGGCCGGGGTAAAAACATGGCATGTCCCCAACGGACCCGAGGCGACGGCGGCGGTCCGGCAGGCTTTTTTCCAGCTCACCGACTTTGCGCCCGAGGATGCGCTTCATGTGCCGAGCGCAGAACTGGAGCTGGGCGGCGGCAGGATCCTGCACGTTCCCAAAAGTCTGAAGGGGGTCGCGGTGTTCTCGTTCAAGCGACTGTGCGGCGAGGCGCGTGGGGCATCGGACTATTTGGCGGTGGCGCGGCGTTATCACAGTGTGATCTTGGTCGGCATACCAAAGCTGGGGCCGGAGAACCGCAACGAGGCAGCGCGCTTCGTTACGCTGATGGACTCGCTTTACGAGCATAAGGTAAAGCTGATCGCGACCGCCGATGCGACGCCCGACACGCTCTATGAAAAAGGGGATGGCCGGTTTGAATTCGACCGTACCGTGAGCCGGTTGATGGAAATGCAATCCGCCGATTATCTGGCACAGGGGCATGGGGCAGGATCATAAAGTAACGTCTCCGCTAACGCGAACCATTTGCAAAGATAATATTGACGCTAGGGCAATCCGCGGTTGCGGCGGCGTGTCAAGGCTCGTAACTGCGACCCAATTTCCGTCAAGGTAACAGGGAAGGCAAAGCCGCATGGCACGCAAGAAAATCGCACTTATCGGTGCAGGAAACATCGGGGGCACGCTCGCGCATCTGGCCGCTTCAAAGGAGTTGGGCGATATCGTCCTGTTCGACGTCGCAGAGGGGATCCCGCAGGGCAAGGCGCTCGACCTGTCGCAATGTGGACCGGTCGAGGGGTTCGATGTCAACCTGAAGGGCAGCAACGATTACGCCGACATTGCCGGAGCCGATGTCATCATCGTCACAGCCGGAGTGGCGCGCAAACCCGGCATGAGTCGCGACGACCTGCTCGGTATCAACCTGAAGGTCATGAAGGCTGTGGGCGAGGGCATTGCCGCCAACGCGCCGAACGCCTTCGTCATCTGCATCACAAACCCGCTCGACGCTATGGTCTGGGCACTGCGCGAATTTTCGAAGCTGCCGCACCATATGGTCGTCGGGATGGCGGGCGTGTTGGATTCGGCGCGTTTCCGCCATTTCCTCGCTGACGAATTCAAGGTCAGCGTGCAGGACGTCACCGCCTTCGTGCTGGGCGGCCATGGCGATACGATGGTTCCCGTCGTCGAGTATTCGACGGTTGCAGGCATTCCCATTCCCGACCTGATTGCGATGGGTTGGTCTACGAAAGAGCGCATCGCCGCGATCGTTGCGCGCACCCGTGCCGGTGGCGGCGAGATCGTCGGGCTGCTAAAGACCGGCTCGGCCTTCTATGCACCGGCGACCAGCGGCATCGAAATGGCCGAAGCCTATCTGAAGGACAAGAAGCGCGTCCTGCCTGCCGCAGTCTATCTGTCGGGGCAATATGGTGTCGATGGCCTGTACGTTGGCGTGCCCGTCGTGATCGGTGCCGGTGGCGTCGAAAAGGTGGTCGAGATCAAGCTGAACGAAGAGGCGCAAGCCAATTTCACCGTGTCGGTCGATGCGGTCAAGGAACTGCTGGTTGCCTGCAAGGCGATCGACGGTTCGCTGAATTAAAGGACTGGCATGAGCATCCTGATCGACAAGAATACCAGGGTCATCACGCAGGGCATGACGGGTAATACCGGCACGTTCCACACCGAACAGGCGCTGGCTTACGGCACGCAGATGGTCGGTGGCGTCACGCCGGGCAAGGGCGGGACGACGCATATCGGCTTGCCCAATTTCAATACCGTGCATGAGGCGGTTGCGGCGACGGGTGCCACGGCATCGGTCGTGTACGTTCCGCCTCCGTTCGCTGCAGACTCCATTCTGGAGGCGGTCGACGCTGAAGTGCCGCTGATCGTCTGCATTACAGAGGGCATTCCCGTCCTAGACATGGTCAAGGTCAAGCGCGCGCTGTCGGGTTCAAAATCGCGGCTGATCGGGCCGAACTGCCCCGGCGTGCTGACGCCGAACCAGTGCAAAATCGGCATCATGCCGGGTTCGATTTTCTCCGTCGGCACCGTCGGCGTTGTAAGTCGTTCAGGCACGCTGACCTATGAAGCCGTATTCCAGACCACCAACGAGGGCCTTGGCCAGACGACGGCTGTCGGTATCGGCGGCGATCCGGTCAACGGCACGAACTTCATCGACATGCTCGAACTGTTTCTCGCCGACGACGCGACCCGGTCGATCATTATGATCGGTGAAATCGGCGGTTCGGCCGAAGAAGATGCGGCGCAGTTCCTGATCGACGAAGCCCGGCGCGGTCGTAAAAAGCCGATGGTCGGGTTTATTGCCGGACTGACAGCGCCACCGGGACGCCGGATGGGCCATGCCGGTGCCATCGTTTCGGGCGGCAAGGGCGGTGCCAAGGACAAGATCGCCGCGATGGAAGCGGCGGGCATTCGCGTTTCGCCGTCGCCGTCGGAACTGGGTGTCACGCTGAAGGCTCTGCTGGGCGCCTGATTGTCGCTGTGCGGAGGCGGGCGATGGTAATCGAGGAAGCGTTATGGGTATCGAGAACGACACGTTCACTGCCGAACACGAAGCCGGGCCCAGTTGGGCGCGGCCGGGCTGGCCGCCACTGGACAGCGATGACCTGACGAGCGCGCTCGACCCCACGCAGATGGCGGTCGTGGTCAAGGCGGCGGCAAAAAAGTCCGGCGCACCGCTGGGAGAGGCCGAACTGGCAAAGGCTGCATCGGACGCGATCAAAGCGATGCTGATGATCCGGACGTTTCGCGTTCGTGGGCATCTGGCGGCCAACCTCGACCCGCTGGGTCTGGCACCCCGCCCGGTCCGCGAGGACCTTCAGCCTGCCTATCACGGATTTTCGGATGACGACCTGGACAAGCCGGTCTGGCTGGGTGGTGTTCTCGGCCTGGAAAAGGCCACGCCGAATGAAATCCTTGCCATCCTGCGCGCCAACTACTGCGGCAACGTTGGCCTGGAATACATGCATATTACCGATGTCGAGGAGCGGCGCTTCCTCCAGGACCGGATGGAGGGTAAGGACAAGGCCATCACCTTCAGTCCCGAGGGCAAGACGGCGATCCTCGCGAAGGTAATCGAGGCCGAGCAGTGGGAAAAGTTTCTCGGCAAGAAATATGTCGGTACCAAGCGGTTCGGGCTCGATGGCGGCGAAGCGATGATCCCTGCGCTCGAAAGCGTGATCAAATACGGTGGCCAGTTTGGCGTTCGCGAAATCGTGATCGGCATGGCGCATCGCGGGCGTTTGAATGTCCTGTCGAACGTCATGGGAAAACCCTATAAGGTCATCTTTCACGAGTTTTCGGGAGGCTCGGCCAACCCCGATGACGTCGGCGGCTCGGGTGACGTCAAATATCATCTCGGCACCAGTACCGACCGCGAATTTGATGGCATCAAGGTTCACATGAGCCTGGTGCCGAACCCGTCGCATCTCGAAGCGGCCGACCCGGTCGTGCTGGGCAAGACGCGCGCGATCCAGACCGACCGCGATGATCTTGACGAACATATCCAAGTGTTGCCGGTGCTACTGCACGGCGACGCGGCGTTTGCCGGCCAGGGCGTCATCTGGGAATGCCTCGGCTTTTCAGGTGTGCGTGGCTATAATACGGGCGGCTGCGTTCACTTTATCATCAATAACCAGATCAGTTTTACGACCAGCCCGCAATTTGCACGATCTTCGCCCTATTCTTCGGACGTCGCCAAGGGCGTTCAGGCGCCGATCTTCCATGTCAACGGCGACGATCCCGAGGCAGTTACTTTTGCTTGCAAAATGGCGATCGAGTTCCGCCAGCGTTTCCACCGTGATATCGTCATCGACATGTGGTGCTATCGCCGTTTCGGTCACAACGAGGGCGATGAGCCGAGCTTTACCCAACCGCTGATGTATAAGACGATCAAGACCCACCCGCCGGTTAGCGAAGTGTTTGGCGCGCGGCTTCTGGCCGAAGGCGTGATCGACGCCGATTGGATGCCGAACCACATCGCCACCTTCACGGAGATGCTGGAAGGGGAGTTCGCTGGGGCCGCCGACTATAAGGCCAACCGGGCTGATTGGTTCGGTGGCCGCTGGGCAGGCCTTCACAAGCCGACGGATTCCGAAACCGCGCGGCGCAACGTCGAGACCGGCATTGAGAAAAAGCTGTTCGACGGTCTGGGTCGCACGCTGACGACCGTGCCCGACCACCTGACGATCCATCCGACGTTGAACCGCATTCTCGACGCCAAGCGTGCGATGTTCACGAGCGGGGATGGGTTCGACTGGGCCACCGGCGAGGCGCTTGGCTTCGGATCGATTCTGTCCGAAGGCTATGGCGTTCGCCTGTCGGGCCAGGATTCCGGACGCGGCACGTTCAGCCAGCGTCACTCGGTGTGGGTCGACCAGACTGACGAGCATAAATACGTCCCCCTCTGGAGTGTCCCGCATGGGCGTTTCGAGGTGCTCGATTCAACACTCAGCGAATTCGGCGTGCTTGGGTTCGAATACGGCTATGCCAGCGCCGACCCCAAGACGCTGGTGCTGTGGGAGGCGCAGTTCGGTGATTTCGCCAACGGCGCGCAGGTCATCATCGACCAGTTCATCGCCAGTGGCGAGGCCAAGTGGCTGCGTGCCAACGGACTGGTCATGCTGTTGCCGCACGGTTTCGAGGGGCAGGGTCCCGAACACAGCTCGGCGCGGCTCGAACGGTATCTGCAACTGTGTGCCGACGACAATATCCAGGTCGCCAATTGCACGACGCCGGCAAATTACTTTCACATCCTGCGGCGGCAAATGCACCGCCCGTTTCGCAAGCCGCTGATCATCATGACGCCGAAGTCGCTGCTGCGCCACAAGAGCGCGGTTTCAAAGGCTGAGGAGTTCCTGGGCAGCAGCCACTTCATGCGGATATTGTCCGATCCGAAACCACCCGCCGATGCCGACGTCAGGCGAGTGGTGCTGTGTACCGGCAAGGTCGCCTATGATCTGTTCGATGCGCGCGACGCGGCGGGCGATGCCAACACAGCCATCATCCGGATCGAGCAGATTTACCCGTTTCCGGGAGAAGCACTGGCCCGTCGCCTGAAGCGGATGACCAACCTCGAGGACGTAGTCTGGGCGCAGGAAGAACCGAAGAACAACGGAGCCTGGTCCTTTGTCGAGCCTTATATCGAGGAATCGCTGGCCGAAGCGGGCGTCAGGATCGCGCGGCCGCGTTATGCCGGGCGTAAGGCGTCGGCATCGCCGGCGACCGGCCTTGCGAAACGTCATCAGTCCGAACAGGCCGCACTGGTTGCCGATGCGCTGGGCCACAGCGTGCGCAATGAAATCAGACGTCAGCGGAAAGGTTGACAATGTCCACTGAAGTTACTGTCCCCGTTCTTGGGGAATCGATCACCGAGGCGACCCTTGGCGAATGGCTTAAAAAGCCCGGGGATGCGGTGAAGGCCGATGAGCCGATTGCCAGCCTCGAGACCGACAAAGTTTCGATCGAAGTGCCATCGCCGGTCGCGGGCGTGATGGGGCAGCAGGCTGTCAAAATCGGTGATACCGTGAAGGTTGGCGCGGTCATCGCGGCGATCGAGGCGGGGAGTGCTGCTGTTGCCAGCCCGGTTGCGGCCAGCCCCGCCGTTGCTGCTTCGCCTTCACCGCAGCCCGAGAGTGCTGGCGCGCAGGCTCCTGCCATCCCGGCGCGAACCGGCGATGGACTGTCGCCGACCCTGTCGCCATCGGTCCGGCGGCTGGTGTTGGAAAAAGGTGTGGATCCATCATCGATCAAGGGTTCGGGCAAGGACGGTCGCCTGACGCGTGATGATGTGCTTGGTGCGGCGACCTCCGAACCTAAATCGGAAACGTCGGTAGCGCCTGTCGCTCCGGTCGCTGCTGCCGGGCAGCGCGGCGAAGAGCGCGTCCGGATGACCCGCCTGCGCACGACGGTCGCGCGCCGTCTGAAGGAAGCGCAGAATACCGCGGCCCTGCTGACGACGTTCAATGACGTCGACATGACTGCCGTCATCGCGGCGCGCGCAAAATACAAGGACCTGTTCGAAAAGAAACATAGCGTCCGCCTGGGCTTCATGGGTTTTTTCGTGAAGGCGGCGTGCCAGGCGTTGCGCGACATCCCCAATGTCAACGCGCAGATCGATGGCGAGGAAATCGTCTATCATGACTACGCCGATATTTCGGTCGCGGTAAGTGCGCCCAATGGCCTGGTCGTGCCCGTCATTCGCGACGCCCAAGATATGTCGGTCGCTCAGATCGAAAAGACCATTGGTGATTTCGGAGCGCGCGCAAAGGCGGGCACGATGACAATGGACGACATGAAAGGCGGTACGTTTACGATTTCGAACGGCGGCGTGTTCGGTTCGCTGATGTCGACCCCCATCATAAACCCTCCGCAATCCGCTGTCCTGGGCTTGCACCGAATCGAGGATCGCGCGGTGGTGCGTGACGGGCAGGTCGTGGTCCGTCCGATGATGTACCTGGCGCTCAGCTATGACCACCGGCTGATTGACGGACGTGAGGCGGTGACATTCCTCGTCGCGTTGAAGAATGCGATCGAGGATCCAACGCGGTTGCTGATCGACCTTTAAGGAGCCGCTAGATGGCTGATTATGATTATGACGTTCTCGTTATCGGCTCGGGTCCGGGCGGCTATGTGGCGGCGATCCGGGCGGCGCAGCTTGGACTAAAGACCGCCTGTGCCGAGGGTCGCGAGACGTTGGGAGGGACCTGTCTTAACGTCGGCTGCATCCCTTCGAAGGCATTGCTGCACGCATCCGAAATCTATGAACAAGCGCATTCGGGCGCGCTGGCTAAGTTCGGGATCAACATCGCGGGCGCGACGCTCGACCTGAACCAGATGCACGCGGAAAAGGCATTGGCGGTTAAGGAATTGACCGGCGGCATTGCGTTCCTGTTCAAAAAGAACAAGGTTGACTGGCTGAAGGGCAATGCCGCTTTTACGGGCCCGAATACGGTCGACGTTGCGGGCCAGACATATCGCGCCAAGAATATTGTTATTGCGACCGGGTCCGCAGTGACATCGCTGCCGGGCGTGACGGTCGATCAGCAGACTGTCGTGGATTCGACAGGTGCACTGGCGCTGGCAAAAGTGCCTGAGCATCTGGTAGTGATCGGTGGCGGGGTGATCGGGCTTGAACTTGGGTCGGTCTGGCGGCGTCTCGGCGCGCAGGTGACCGTCGTCGAATTCGTCGACCAGATCCTGCCCGGCTTCGATGGCGAGGTCCGCAAGGAATCGGCCAAGCTGTTCAAAAAGCAGGGCTTCGACATTCGCACCTCGACCAAGGTGACCGGGGTTTCGGTCACCGATGGCAAGGCGGCCGTGACCGTCGAACCGGCGGCGGGGGGGCCTGCGGAAACGCTAAGCGCCGATGCGGTATTGGTTTCGATCGGGCGTCGTCCGAACACCGACGGGCTTGGGCTCGACAAGGCGGGGCTCGCTGTCAACGTGCGGGGGCAGATCGAGACGGGGCATCGCTTCGAGACGTCGGTCCCCGGCATATGGGCAATCGGTGACGTCATCCCGGGGCCGATGTTGGCGCACAAGGCCGAGGACGAGGGCATTGCGGTGGCCGAAAACATCGCCGGGCTGACGGGGATCGTGAACCACGACGTTATCCCGAGCGTGGTTTACACTATGCCAGAGATCGCGGGCGTCGGCCTGACCGAGGAAGCGGCAAAGGAACGCGCAACAGCTTCGGGAGGCGACATCAAGGTTGGCAAGTTCCCGATGATGGCGAACAGCCGCGCCAAGACCAACCGCGACACCGATGGCTTCGTAAAGGTCATTGCCGATGCGAAATCCGACCGCGTGCTCGGCGTATGGATCGTTGCCAGCCTGGCGGGCACGATGATCGCCGAAGCCGTGCTGGCGATGGAATTCGGGGCTACGTCCGAAGACATCGCCTACACCTGCCACGCGCATCCGACGCACGCCGAGGCGTTGAAGGAAGCGGCAATGGCGGTGCAGGGCAAGCCGATCCACATCTGACGATGACCAGCACGATTACCGCCCAGCTCGCGCCGCTGATCCAGTGGCTCGACCTGTTCGGCATCGGCGTGTTTGCGGCATCGGGCGCGCTGGCGGCGGCGCGGGCACGGCAGACGATTGTGACTTTCGCGTTCTTTGCGCTGGTGACCGGCGTGGGAGGCGGGACGGTGCGCGACCTGTTGATCGGGGCGCCGGTGTTCTGGGTTCAGGACTGGCGCGTGGCTGCTGTCTGCCTCGGCGTGGCTGGCCTGATCTGGATGACGCCCTATGGGTTCTGGCGCGGTCGCGCGATCGACTGGTTCGATGCCGTCGGGCTGGCGGTCTATGCGGTATTTGGCGCTGCCAAGGCATTGGGCCTGGGCATCCCCGCGCTTCCGGCGGTCATGATGGGGATCATTACCGCATGTGTCGGCGGCATCATCCGCGACGTGCTGGCCGGTGAGCCATCGATTCTGTTGCGACCCGAAATTTATGTAACGGCGGCGGCACTGGCGGCGGGGCTGTTCGTGGGGCTTGTGCTGGTGGGAGTGCCGTTGTTTGTTGCAGCCGTGATCGGGGCAGCGGCTGGGTTTGTCCTGCGCGCGCTCGCCATCGCCCGCAGCTTCTCCATCCCGGCGTATCGGGGCTAGGCGCGGACGAGGCCGACGGCGCTGAACGCGACGACTTCGTCGGGCGGGGTATTCGGCTCGGTCAACGACCGCTGCCAAAGGCCGACATCGATCCACTGGCCGTTCTTGAATGTGATCTCGCGATAGACGCCCGCGCGCCGAAAGCCGATCGCCTCGTGAAGCTGGATCAGCTTGTCGTTCGGCATCGTCAGCGTGCTGACCGCTTGCGTGAAGTTCTGCGCGGTCAGGGTCGCCAGCAGGGTCTGGTAGAGGTTGCGGCGCAAGCCCTGCCCCTCGACCTCGCCACTGACGTAACAGGCGGTCTCGACGGCAAAGCGATAGGCCGACCCCGGGCGAAACGGCTTGGCAAAGGCGTAACCCAGCACAAGACCGCTTTCTTCATCCACTCCGACAATCCACGGGAACAGGTCGGCGGCTTCAGTAATCCGTGCGTGCATCTCGCCCTGCTTTGGGAGGCTGGATTCGAACGAAACGGCATTGGTCACCACATACGGTGCGTAAATCGCCAATATCGCTGCGGCGTCGTCGGGGGTGGCGGCGCGGAGGGTGATCATTTCGTTATCCAGGTCATTATCAGGTCGATGAGGCGGGTTTGCCGGGTGGGCGAGGCGGTGACGGAACATTCCAGGCACCGGGTTTGCACCGAGGCGCCCATCGCCAGCGCCTGGGCGTCGGCGATCGCACCGGTCAGCGCGTCAATCCGCTGGCGCGCCATGACCGACAGCAGGTCATTGGCCTTGCTGTCGTCGTCATTGTCGCCCGAATCATTGTAAGCGGCCGCCAATGTCTCGGTGAACGTGGGCGGTTTTTCGAGCCATACCGCGTGATCTGCCGCAGGGTCCAGCTTGGCCCGTCGCGCAGCTTCGGCAATGGCATCGTCGATGCCGCCAAATGCGTCGACCAGGTTGATCTGGCGCGCGGTGCCCCCGTCCCAGACGCGACCCTGGGCGATTTCATTGACGCGGGCAGGGGACAGTTTTCGCGCGCCGCTCACCAACGCGATAAAGCGTCCGTAGGTGCTTTCGATACTGCGCTGGATGATCGTGTCGAAGGCGGCGCTGGTTCCACCCAGAACGTCGGGCTGCCCCGACAGCGGCGTGCTGGCGACGCCATCGGTGGTCAGGCCGACTTTTGGTAAAACGCCCTCGAACGTCGGGATAATTCCGAACACTCCGATCGATCCGGTGATCGTCATCGGTTCGGCGAAGACCCGGTCGGCGACCGTGGTTACCCAATAACCGCCCGATGCCGCGACATTGCCCATCGATGCGACGATGGGGATGCCCTGCGCCCGCGCCTGTTCCAGTGCCGCACGGATGCGCTCGCCCGCCATCGCCGATCCACCGGGCGAATCGACGCGCAAGACAAAGGCCTTGTACTTGCCGGTTGCGATCGCCTTTTTGATCAGCTTGGCGATCGTGTCGCCGCCCGCCGTGCCGGCGCTTGCCTGGCCATCGACGATGTTGCCGGCCACGGTGACGACGGCGATTCTTCCGTCGCCCGATTTGGCGGGATGGGCGGCGATCCAGGCGGGCAATTCGACCCGCGCGAAGTCAAGCTTGTCCTTGCCCGGTCCGACGATTGCCGCCACCGCCCGGGTGAAGCTGGCACGGTCGCCCAGTCTGTCGACGATCCCGGCGGTCAGCGCCGATTGGGCAAGGTCGCCGCTCGCCGTCGCGGTGACGGGATCGCTGGCATAGGCGGCGATCCGTGCCTTGGGGCGGGCGCGTTGCACATTGGCTTGCCATCCCTGCCAGAGGATGTTGATTAGCGCCTCGTTCTCCGCCTTGGCTTCGGGCGATTGATCGGCGCGGATATAGGGTTCGACGAACGACTTGTATTTACCGACGCGGTAGACATGGGCGTTGACGCCCAGCTTGTCGATCAGCCCCTTGTAGTAAAGCTGCGACCCACCAGGGCCGGTAAACAGCGCCAGTCCCATCGGATCAAGCCAGATTTGCGAAGCATGGGCGGCCAGCATGTAGCCGCTGTCCTGATAGCCGGTGGCAAAGGCCAGCACAGGCTTTTTCGCCGCCCGCACCCTGTCCAGCGCCTCGCCGACGTCGGTTAGTGCAACGCGTCCGCCCCCGGTAAAGCCGTCGAGGTCGAGGACCACTGCCTTGATCCGATCGTCGGTCGCGGCAACGTCGATTGCCCGGACAAGATCGCGCAGGCGGAACTGGCGGGGCGCCGCGCGACCCCCGAACAGGCTTGTCGCGCCGACATTTTCGGGTTGCTCGACAATACTGCCTTTGAGTTGCAGGACCAGCGCACCGCTGCCGACCGCAGCGATATTGGGGCGCACCGAAAGCGCCGCGTAGATCAGTCCGAAAAACAGCAGCATGAACAGCAGGACAAGTGCGTCCTTTACCCCCACCAGCAATTTCCACGCACCGCGTACCAGTTTCATCAGATGTTCCCGCCGTTTCGCCGGTGCGCTAGCCGCTGGCCCGCACCCTGTAAATGCGCGAGCGCCCCAAATGAGCGAAGCGGCTTGATGAAACCCTAGATTGCTAATCTTCATTTTACTGACGCAGCGTCGGCGAGGACCCGGCCCATGAAAATTGCGTGGTGCTGCCCTTGACGATTAGCGATCTGATCCACATATCTCGCCCTGCTGGCACTCAACCCCGTTGAGTGCTAACGCAAGGTTCACGCTCCCGTTTGGAGCCAAGACAAGGGTGACATCCATGAACTTTCGACCCCTGCACGATCGCGTGCTCGTTCGCCGCATCGAAGCCGAAGCAAAGACTGCTGGTGGCATTATCATTCCCGAAACAGCCAAGGAAAAGCCACAGGAAGGCGAAGTCGTCTCCGCAGGCAGTGGCGTTCGCGCCGAAGACGGTTCGATCACGCCACTCGACGTGAAGGCCGGCGACAAAATCCTGTTCGGCAAATGGTCGGGCACCGAGGTCAAGCTGAACGGCGAAGACCTGCTCATCATGAAAGAAAGCGACATTCTCGGGATCGTTGGCTGAACGTCACTGACTTCGAAAACCGTCTGATTATTCTTAAGGAAAAAATATCATGGCAGCTAAAGACGTAAAATTCGGTCGCGACGCTCGTGAGCGCATCCTGCGCGGCGTCGACATTCTCGCCGATGCCGTAAAGGTCACGCTGGGGCCAAAGGGCCGCAACGTCGTGATCGACAAGAGCTTCGGCGCTCCCCGCATCACCAAGGACGGCGTCACCGTCGCCAAGGAAATCGAACTCAAGGACAAGTTCGAGAACATGGGCGCGCAGATGATCCGCGAAGTCGCTTCGAAGACGAACGACCTTGCAGGCGACGGCACGACCACTGCTACCGTTCTCGCCCAGTCGATCGTTCGCGAAGGCATGAAGTCGGTTGCGGCCGGCATGAACCCGATGGACCTGAAGCGCGGCATCGACATTGCAGTCACGGCAGTCGTCGCTGACCTCAAGGCGCGTTCGAAGCCAGTTTCGGGCACCGCAGAAATCGCACAGGTCGGCGTTATCTCGGCGAACGGCGACACCGTCGTTGGCGAAAAGATTGCCGAAGCGATGGAAAAGGTCGGCAAGGAAGGTGTCATCACCGTCGAAGAAGCCAAGGGCCTCGATTTCGAACTCGATGTCGTCGAAGGTATGCAGTTCGACCGCGGTTATCTGTCGCCTTACTTCATCACTAACCCTGAGAAGATGTCGGTTGAACTGAACGACCCTTACATCCTGATCCATGAAAAGAAGCTGTCGAACCTGCAGGCGATGCTCCCGATCCTGGAAGCTGTCGTTCAGTCGGGCCGTCCGCTCCTGATCATCGCCGAAGACATCGAGGGTGAGGCTCTGGCCACGCTCGTCGTGAACAAGCTTCGTGGCGGCCTGAAGGTTGCAGCCGTCAAGGCTCCAGGCTTCGGCGATCGTCGCAAGGCAATGCTGGAAGACATCGCGATCCTGACGAAGGGCGAGATGATTTCCGAAGACCTCGGCATCAAGCTCGAAACCGTCACGATCGACATGCTCGGACAGGCCAAGCGCATTACGATCGACAAGGACAACACCATTATCGTCGATGGTGCCGGTGACGAAGCCGCGATCAAGGGCCGCGTCGAAGCGATCCGCCAGCAGATCGAGAACACCACCAGCGACTATGACAAGGAGAAGCTCCAGGAGCGTCTTGCCAAGCTTGCGGGCGGTGTTGCGGTCATCAAGGTCGGTGGCGCTTCGGAAGTCGAAGTCAAGGAGCGTAAAGATCGCGTCGACGACGCCCTCCACGCGACCCGCGCTGCTGTCGAAGAGGGCATCGTCCCCGGTGGCGGTACTGCATTGCTGTACGCAACGCATGCCCTCGACGGAATGAAGGGTGCCAATGACGACCAGACGCGCGGCATCGACATCATCCGCAAGGCCCTGCAGGCTCCCCTCCGCCAGATCGCCCAGAATTCGGGTTGGGACGGCGCTGTGGTTGCCGGCAAGCTGATGGAAAGCAATGACGTCACGCTTGGCTTCAATGCCCAGACCGAGGTTTACGAAAACCTGGTTGCTGCCGGTGTTATCGATCCCACGAAGGTTGTCCGTGCGGCGTTGCAGGATGCTGCATCGGTTGCCGGTCTGCTGATCACGACCGAAGCTGCTGTTTCGGAACTGCCAGACGACAAGCCAGCTATGGGCGGAATGCCCGGCGGCGGCATGGGCGGAATGGGCGGCATGGATTTCTGATTTCGGATACGGGCCAGCACTGCTGGCCCGGATACGAAATCAGATGGGACGGCGAGGGCGGCAACGCCTTCGCCTGGCCGATCCAGACCGACGAAAAATGCGGGCTTTTGTCCGTACTGCTCAGCGATAAGAAAGGCCGGGGGGAAACCTCCGGCCTTTTGCTATATGCGGGGGGAAGCCTCGTTGCGTAGCACCGGCGCCACCGCATTGTTGTCGATCATGGTCGCGGCGTCGTTCAGCGCCTGGGCTTCGCTCCGGGTCGCCCCATCGACAGTGTCGTCGCTTGGCGATCCGCATCCGGAAAGGGCAACAAGGGCAAGCAGGGCAAGGACGCGCATGGTCTCTTCTTGCGCCTTCTATCTCCGCGAGACAAGAAAAAGGGCCGCCCCGCTCCCCGGGACGACCCTTGATCATGCAAGCAGGAGCAGGCCCTTACTTCTTCATCGAATGCCCGGCGTCGATCATCGCGTTGCCAGCGGCACCGCGCATCTTGTCGGCCGCCGAACCGGCCTTGTCGGCGGCGTTCTGTGCGGTCGCCTGAGCATTGTCGAGCGACGATGCCGCAGAGGCCATGGCGTTGTTGGTTGCTGTATCGACCGTGCTGGTCGCGGCAGCAGCGGTTGCATTGACGTCGGCAGCCATCGAGTTTGCGGCTTCGGCGGTGTCGTTCTTGGCTTTCGGGCTGCAAGCAGCAACGCTGGCGGCAACGGCGATGACGGCGACGAGTGTAAATTTCTTCATGGGAAACTCCCCTTTATGTTATTAAACCGGCCCCGTCCGACACCCCCGTTGCGGTGCCGTACGGGCGGAACGGGGAATATCCCTGTGCCCGGTGCTTGGCAATACGGCTTGAGATGCACGCTTTCGATTGACCGCATATAAAGAATTCTTTATATGCGCCTCCCATGATCGAAGTCATCGATATTTTCCGCGCGCTGGCGGACCCCACCCGACTTCGGATCGTCGCGTTGCTGCGCACGATGGAATTGTCGGTCGGAGAGATGGCGCAGGTGCTTGAACAGAGCCAGCCACGGGTTTCGCGTCACGTCCGCATCCTGTGCGACGCGGGGCTTGCGTTTCGTCGTCGCGAGGGCAGCTGGGTGTTCCTGACGCCCGCGCCTTCCGCGCTGGCAATGCCCTTGTTCGACCTGCTCGATGCCACCCAGCAGGACGATCGCCAGCACCGTGCTGATGAGGCCCGGCTGGCAGCAGTACGCTCCGACCGGACCGCAGCGGCGTCGCGCTATTTCGCGCTTCACGCCGACCATTGGGACGCGATCCGGTCGCTTCACGTCGCCGAAAGCGCGGTCGAAGCGCGGATGCGCGCCGTGCTCGGCGACCGCATCGGCAGGCTGGTCGACATCGGCACCGGCACCGGCCGTATCATCGAACTGTTCGGACCGCAGGCAGATCACACCATCGGCATCGACCGCAGCCCCGAGATGCTGCGGCTGGCGCGCGCAAAACTCAGCGAGAGCGGTGCCGACAAGTGGGAGCTGCGCCAGGGCGACCTCGCGGCGCTCCCGCTCGCCGATGGCAGCGCGGATACCGTCGTCCTCCACCAGGTGCTGCATTATATCCCGACCCCCGAAGCCGCGCTGGCAGAGGCGGCGCGGCTATTGTCACCGTCTGGCCGCCTGCTGATCGTCGATTTCGAAAGTCATGACCGCGAGGAGTTGCGCCAGCAGGACGCCCATGCCCGCCTCGGCTTTTCGGACCGCCAGATGGCGACCTGGTTTGCGGCGACGGGCCTGTCGCTCGACCGCACTGAAACGCTCGATGGCGGCGAACTCACGGTAAAACTCTGGCTGGCATCGCGACCGGCCTCCAGAAAGGCGATTGCGGCATGACCCCCACCATGAATCAGCTAGAGGAAGCCCGCCGCGCGATCGATGCGCCGCTGTTTGCCGACCTTGCAGGCGATGCGAATGTCTCGTTCGAATTCTTCCCGCCCAAGACCGACCGCATGAACGAGACGCTGTGGGAGGCGGTGCGCTCACTCGAGCCGCTGGCCCCGCGTTTCGTATCGGTCACCTATGGCGCGGGCGGATCGACCCGTGAGCGCACGCATGCCACTGTTGCCCGGATCGTGCGCGAAACGAATGTCCCGGCGGCGGCGCATCTGACCTGCGTCGATGCCACGCGCGGCGAAATCGACGAGGTCGCTCGCCAGTATTGGGCTGCCGGCGTGCGTCATATCGTTGCGCTGCGTGGTGATCCGTCCGAGGCAGGGTCGGCATTTGCGGCACATCCCGATGGCTACGCCAGCGCCGCGGACCTGGTCACGGGTCTAAAGAAAATCGCCCCGTTCGAGATTTCGGTCGCCGCCTATCCCGAAACCCACCCCGAAGCACCGAGCAGCGCCGCCGACATCGAGAATCTAAAGCGCAAGATCGACGCCGGTGCCGACCGTGCGATCACGCAATTCTTCTTTTCGCCCGAAGCCTTTTTCCGGTTTCGCGACCGGGCGCGGGCGGCGGGGATCACTGCCGAGATCGTGCCCGGTATCCTTCCGGTGTCCAGCGTCGCGCAGACTCGCAAGATTGCCGGCGTCTGTGGCACGTCCATTCCACCATGGATGGACCGACTGTTCGAGGGTCTCGACGCCCATCCCGGCGCACGTCAGTTGGTGGCGGCAACCGTGGCCGCCGAACTGTGTCGCAAACTCTATGCCGGGGGCGTCCGCGACTTCCACTTCTACACGTTGAACCGTGCCGAACTAAGCTACGCCATCTGTCACCTGCTCGGCATCCGGCCCCATGCCGGTGTCCAGGAGCAAGCCGCATGACCGCCCGCGCGCAATTGATGGCCGCAGCCGCCAAACGAATCCTGATTACTGATGGCGCGTTCGGGACCGAGATCCAGAACTATCGCCTGGACGAGGCCGCCTATCGCGGAACCCTCGAACTGACGCGCGATCAGAAGGGCAACAACGACATTCTGGCGCTCAGCCGCCCGCAGGTAATCGACGCCATTACGCGCGACTATCTGGAGGCCGGGTCGGACATCGTCTCGACCAACACGTTCAGCGCGAACCTGATCAGCCAGGCCGACTACGGTGCCGAACATCTGGTCCGCGATATCAATCTTGCCTCCGCCGGTATCGCGCGCAAGGCCGCCGATGAATTCGAGGGCCGCGACGGGCGCAAGCGGTTCGTCGCGGGGGCCATCGGGCCGACCAACAAGACGCTGTCGCTGTCCCCCGACGTCAACGATCCGGGCTTTCGCGAAATCACCTTCGATTATCTGAAGGATGTGTACCGCGAACAGACCGACGCGCTGCTGGATGGTGGTGTGGATTTCATCCTGATCGAAACGATCTTTGACACGTTGAACGCGAAGGCCGGAATCATGGCCGCGATCGAGGCGGGCATTGCGCGCGGCATCGACGTGCCGCTGATGATCTCGATGACGCTGACCGACCTGTCGGGGCGCAACCTGTCGGGGCATACGGTCGAGGCATTCTGGCATGCGGTCCGTCATGCCAAACCCGTCACGATCGGGCTGAACTGTTCGTTCGGAGCGCAGCAATTGCGCCCGCATGTGAAATCGCTGTCGGCCATCGCCGACACGCTGATCATGGTATATCCCAATGCAGGGCTGCCCAATGACCTGGGCCAATATGACGAACTTCCGGAGGAGACTGCGGCGCTGGTTCGTGAATGGGCCGACGCTGGACAGGTCAATATCCTCGGCGGTTGCTGCGGATCGACGCCTGCGCATATCGCCGCAATGACGCGGACGGTGCGGGGTTTGCCGGGGCGGGCGCTGCCAGTGCCGCCGGTGGTGACGCGGCTTGCCGGGCTGGAACCAATGATCCTCGCGGCCTGACGCTTGTTCCCCTCTCCCCGGCCCTCTCCCCAGACAGGAGAGGGAGATAAAGAAAACATCATGAACCAGACTTCGGCCTCCTCAACCTTCGTCAACATCGGCGAACGCACCAACGTCACCGGCTCGGCGGCGTTCAAGAAAATGATCATGGCGGGCGACTACGCCAAGGCCGTCGAAGTCGCGCGCCAGCAGGTCGAGAACGGCGCGCAGGTCATCGACATCAACATGGACGAGGGGCTGCTTGATTCCGAGTTCGCCATGACGACGTTCCTGAAACTGATCTCCGCCGAACCCGATATCGCGCGTGTGCCGTTCATGGTCGATTCGTCGAAATGGTCGGTGATCGAGGCGGGGCTAAAGTGCGTTTCCGGAAAGCCCATCGTCAATTCGATCAGCATGAAGGAGGGCGAGGAACAGTTTCTGACGCAAGCCCGAAAAGTCATGGCCTATGGTGCCGCCGTCGTCGTCATGGCGTTCGACGAAGTGGGACAGGCCGACACGCAGGCGCGCAAGGTCGAGATTTGCGGGCGGGCCTATGACCTGTTGCTGGGCATCGGCTTTCCCCCCGAGGACATCATCTTCGACCCCAACATCTTTGCCATTGCGACGGGGATCGAGGAGCATAACAATTACGCCGTGGACTTCATCGAAGCCTGCAAGGAAATTCGTGTCCGCTGCCCGCACGCGCATATCTCGGGTGGGCTGTCGAACCTGAGCTTCTCGTTCCGGGGAAACGAACCCGTGCGCCGGGCGATGCACAGTATCTTCCTATATTACGCAATTCCCGCCGGCCTCGACATGGCCATCGTCAACGCCGGGCAACTCGACGTTTACGACACCATCGACCCGGAACTGCGCGACGCCTGCGAAGACGTGATCCTGAACCGGCGCGAGGATGGCACCGAGCGGCTGGTCAATCTGGCGGAGAAATATCGCGGAACCGACGCGGTCGCGGAAAAGGCCGCCGAGGAATGGCGTGGCTGGCCGGTGACAAAGCGGCTGGAGCACGCTCTGGTCAAGGGCATCGACATGTATGTCGTCGATGACACCGAGGAGTGCCGGCAGGCCTTCGCGAGGCCCATCGAGGTCATCGAGGGTCCGCTGATGGACGGCATGAATGTCGTCGGTGACCTGTTCGGCAGCGGCAAGATGTTCCTGCCGCAAGTCGTGAAATCGGCGCGCGTGATGAAAAAGGCGGTCGCCCACCTGATCCCGTTTATCGAAGCCGCCAAGGAGCCCGGTGCGCGCGCCAAGGGCCGTATCATCATGGCGACGGTCAAGGGCGATGTGCATGACATCGGCAAGAACATCGTCGGCGTCGTGCTCCAGTGCAATGGCTATGAAGTCATCGACCTTGGCGTGATGGTGCCGTGGACGACGATCCTGCAGGCCGCGAACGAGAACGACGCCGACATGATCGGCCTGTCGGGGCTGATTACCCCGTCGCTCGACGAGATGGTGACGATGGCCGAGGAAATGCAACGGGCAGGTTTCACCATGCCATTGCTGATCGGCGGCGCGACGACGTCGAAGGTCCACACCGCGATCCGCATTGCGCCTGCCTATGCCGGGCCGGTGATCCATGTGCTGGACGCAAGTCGTGCGGTCGGCGTGGCTTCGACATTGCTGTCGGATACCCAGCGCGATCCGTTCGTGGCGCAGACGCGGGCGGATTATGACGCCGTGCGGATTGCGCGGGAGGGCAAGGGGCAGAACGCCCTGCTGCCGCTCGCCGAGGCGCGGGCCAACGCGTTCCCGACCGATTTCAGCAATCCGGTCCCGGCACCTTTGCAGCCGGGGGTTCATTCGTTTCCCGATTGGCCACTCGACGACTTGCGCGAACTGATCGACTGGACGCCTTTTTTCCGGGCGTGGGAACTTGCGGGCAATTACCCCGCTATCCTGACCGATGAGGTTGTCGGTGAAAGCGCGACCGGCCTGTTCGTCGATGCGCAAGCGATGCTCGACCAGATTATTGCCGAGAAATGGCTGACGGCAAAGGGCGTCGCAGGGCTCTGGGCCTGCCGTCGCGACGGCGACGATGTTCTGATCGATAATGGCCCGCGCATTCCCTTCCTCCGCCAGCAGATCGCCAAGCGCGAAGGCCGCGCAAACATGTGCCTGGCCGATTTCGTCAGTCCCGACAGCGATTGGATTGGCGGCTTTGCAGTGACCGCCGGACATGGAATTGACCCGCATTTGGCGCGATTTAAGGCAAATCACGACGATTATAGCGACATTTTGTTGAAAGCATTGGCCGATCGTTTGGCCGAAGCGTTCGCCGAACGCCTGCATCAACACGTTCGCACAACATTATGGGGCTATGCGCCGGGCGAACAATTGACCAACGAGGCGCTGATCAAGGAACAGTATCGCGGTATCCGTCCCGCGCCGGGTTATCCCGCCTGTCCCGATCACAGTGGCAAGCCTGTCCTTTTCGAACTGCTCGACGCGACCAACGCCACCGGGATCACCATGACCGAATCCTTTGCGATGATGCCGACGGCGGCGGTCTCGGGCTATTATTTCGCCCATCCCGACAGCCAGTATTTCGGCGTCGCGCGCATCGGCGAGGACCAGTTGGCCGATTATACCGTGCGGCGCGGTGTCGATGCCGATGTCGCGCGGCGCTGGCTGCGTCCCAATCTGGACTAACGGGCGCAGTTTTTTGGCTGTCCTACGCTGCGGATTTCTGTCAGCCCGTGTCCGCCCGAAACAGGTGAGCCCCGGGTGTAGGAAATTTTATGTCTGATTTAGAGTGAATCCTGTGACTCTAGCGACCCTCGCACTTCTCGCGCTGGCCGCTCCGGCTTCAGCGGCGGCGGCCGGACCTTTTTCGATTGCGGAAAACGGCCGCAGCTTTTTCCGGCTGGACGATGCGATCAAGGCGTTGGGCGGCAGCGGCGGCACTATCGTTGTCGCGCCGGGCACCTATCATGAATGTGCGGTTTTCAGCGGCGGCGCGCTCAGCATCCGCGCCCAAACACCGGGCAGCGCGATCTTCGACGGGGTGGCCTGCGAGGGGAAGGCGGCGCTCGTGCTGCGCGGCCTCAGCGCCGAGATCGACGGGCTGGTGTTCCAGAACATCCGCGTTCCCGATCGCAATGGTTCGGGCATCCGTCTCGAAAAAGGCGACCTCCACGTCACCCGCACGACTTTCCGCAATTCGGAACAGGGCATCCTCAGCGCCGGCGATCCGAACGGTACGGTGGCGATCGACCACTCGACATTTTCCGGGCTGGGCGGCTGTCCCGATGGCACCTGTTCGCACTCGATCTACATCGGCGACTATGGCTCGGTGACGATCAGCAAGGTCCGCTTCGAACGCGGCACCGGCGGCCATTATCTTAAAAGCCGCGCGGGCCGGGTCAGCGTGCTGGACAGCAGCTTCGATGATTCGAATGGCAAGGCGACCAACTACATGATTGACCTACCCGAGGGCGCGGTCGGCACCATCGCCCGCAATGTTTTCGTTCAGGGCAAGGACAAGGAAAACCATTCGGCCTTCGTCGCGGTCGCCGCCGAACAGCGCAACCATCCCTCGGCCGGGCTGGTGGTCGCCGACAACATCGCCTCATTCGCCCCCGGCGTTTCGTGGGGCAGCAGCGTATTCGTCGCCGACTGGAGCCACGAGCCGCTGAAGGTCGGCGCCAACAAGCTCGCCTCCGGAATCAAGCTCTTCGAGACGCGCTAGGGGCAGGTGCTCGCCCCGGTGCCGAGGTTAATGCACTGGCCATCGACCGTCGGCGTCGGCACCTTCGCCAGCGCGGCGAGGGTGGGGGCAATGTCCACCGTCTCGACCGGAGTAGCGCGCGTTTCCGCGTCCGCTCCGGGCCACCAGAACAGGATCGGCACCTGCCGGTCATGGTCCCAGGGCGAGCCATGCCCGGCGACCGTATCGCCCATGGTTTTGGGAATGCCAAAGCTGGTGTGCGCGGCATAGGCGACGGCGATGTCACCCGATCGCTCGGCGTCGTAGCTCTCGTGGAACCGCTGCGCCATCGTTAGTCGGTCGGGCGCGGTGTGCGGCGGGACGGTGGCGGCTTCGACCTCGGCTCGGGTGAACACGTCGCGCACTTCAGGCTGTTGCTTCAGCCACGCGACGGTCGCCGCACGGACCTTGTCGCGCAGCGCCTCGTCGGGGCCGACGTTGATGTAAAGCTGTTGCAAATCGCTACCGACGATCGGTTCGTAAGTGATGCCGACCTGCTGGCCGACGGCCTTGTTCAGCCGCGAAATCAGCGCACCATCGTCGATCCGGCTGGCGGCAGGATCGTGTCCGGCCTCGCGTTCGGCGGCATCGGTCGCACCATGGTCGGCGGTCAGCACAACCACGAACGGGACCCCGGATTTCTGCAGACCAGTCAGCAGTCGCCCGATCGAGGCATCGAGTGCCGCCTGCTGGACGCACATTTCGGCACCGCCATTCCCGAACCTGTGCCCGACGTAATCGGTTGCCGACAGGCCGATCGCCAACACGTCGGTGGCGGGCCCGCGTCCCAGGTCATTGCGGGCGATCACGTCTTGCGCGAAGTCAACGATCGTCGCATCGAACAGCGGCGAGGAACGCAAATTATCCTGAAATTCAGAAGTCAGTAGAAAGTCGGGCGCCGTCTCGGCGCCGACCGAAACCTCCGGCGGGACCTTGCCCGAAATAGCCATCTTGCCAAAGCGGAACGGCTTTTGAAGCGCGGTGCAGCCGCCGGTCGCCGCTGGCCACAGCGTCGGTGGTGCCTTCGTCCAATTGTCGAACAGGGCCTTGTCGAACGCGCGCACCGGCTCGGTAGTGGCGGGGATCGCGGGGCCTGCGAAATGCGATGTGGTAAAGCCTTCGCCATCGACCCACCAGTACACGCCGTCGGCATTCTTGCCCGCCATCGTGATCGCCGCGCGGTCCTTGCCCGAAACCGCAAACGACCGCGCGCCCGGCTGGGCGGCTTTCACCCAGTCGCCCAAAGTCGTCACGCGCATGTTCTGTGGGCCACGGGCATTGGGCTCCGAGGACGCGGGGGTTGCTACGCAATAGATGTTTGACCCGGTCTTCACGTCGTACCAGCTGTTGGCGACGATGCCGGTCGCGGCAGGATGGCGACCGCTGAGGATGGTCGAATGGCCGGGGCACGTCTCGGTCGCGGCGTGGCTTTGATAGCCGACCGGAAAGGCAATGCCGCTTGCCATGGTCTTCAGGCCCAGCGTGTAACCGGGACGATAACGCTGGAAAAGTTCGGAAGAAAACTGGTCGACCGAGATCACCACGATCAACTTGGGCTTCACCGGCGGCGGGGCGGACTGCGCGCTGGTCGTCGACGAAAGCAACGCCAGCGCGACGGCACCAAGAGTGTGACGAACCAAAATGTCTCTCCGTATTCAAATAAGTTTTGCCAGCGTATTGCCGCCCGGCCAAGGAGTCTCGCATGAAGACCATATATTTCTGGGTCGTGACACTGTTGTCAATCTGGGCGTCTCCAACGCTGGCCCAGACGACGCATATCAAGCCGCGCCTGGTCGCCGAAATAGCGGAACCGCTGGCCGGATCGGCGATCACGATCGCGGTCGAGATGCGGACTGAACAGGGTTGGCACGGCTATTGGAAAAACCCCGGAGAGGCGGGTTTTGCGCCGCGCTTCGTTTGGCAACTGCCAAAGGGAGCGACCATCGGCGAGGCGGTGTTCCCGGTGCCGCGCACACTCAAGATCGCGGGCCTGATGAACTATGTGTTCGAGGATGACCATGCGTTGTTGTTCACCCTGAAAACACCGACCGGCCTCGCGGCGGGTACCGCGTTGCCCGTGCGCGTCAGGATGGACTGGCTGGCCTGCACCGACCAGGTCTGCGTGCCCGAACGGGGCAGCTTCATGCTGGACCTGAAAATCGGATCAGGGGCCACGACGGGTCGCCCGCAGTTCGACCAGTGGCGGGCCCGGCTGCCGACGCCGCTCGGGTCGGTGGTCCGGTTCGAGCGGAGGGACGGACGGGTGCGGCTGGCTATCCCCTACCCAGCAACCGCCTCCGTCACCGAGGCGCATTTCTTCCCAACGAGCAGCGGCATCATCGTCGATGCAGCCCCGCAGAAGTTCAGTCGTTCAGGTGACTTGCTGATCGCCAGCCTTGCTGCGCCCAAAGACGGCAGTGGCATCCCCTCCGGGGTGCTGTTGGTCGGTGGGCGCGGGCTTGAGGTAAGCCCGCAGCCTGGCGCGGTCCCGCGTGAGGGCGCACCGCTCGGCGAGCAGGTCAGCACTTGGTCCATCGGTGTGATAATGCTGGCGATCGGTGGCGCGCTGCTCGGCGGGCTGATCCTCAATGTCATGCCCTGTGTGTTCCCGATCCTCAGCCTGAAGGCGCTTTCACTGACGAAGGCGGGTGGCGACGAACGCGCGGCGCGGCGCGATTCCCTGGCTTATTCGGCGGGCGCGGTCGTGGTGTGCGTGGCGTTGGGGGCAACGATCCTCATCCTGCGGGCGGGGGGGAGCGCGGTCGGCTGGGCCTTCCAATTGCAGGACCCGCGCGTCATCGTGCTGCTGTTGCTACTTGTGATGGCGATCGCGCTGAACCTTGCCGGGTTGTTCGAACTGCCCGCTATTGGCGGCGGCATCGCGGCGCAGGGCAATGGGTTTGTCACAGGAGCACTGGCAGCGTTTATCGCGACCCCGTGCACCGGACCGTTCATGGGCGCCGCGCTGGGGGCCGCGCTCGTACTGCCGCCAATTGCCGCGGTCGCGGTCTTTGCGGCGCTGGGCCTGGGGCTGGCGCTGCCGTTCCTTGCCCTCGGCTATATCCCTGCGCTGCGCCGCGTCCTGCCCAGACCCGGCGCGTGGATGGCGACGATGCGGCGGATTCTTAGCGTGCCGATGTTCCTGACCGCGCTTGGCCTCGGCTGGCTGCTCGGTCGGCAGGCGGGGGTCGATGCACTGGTGATCGGACTTGGGCTAGCGCTTGTTTTGGCACTCGGGCTCTGGTGGACGGGGTTGCGCCAGCGTGGGGGCAGGGCAGGGCTGATAATCGGCGCGGCGATTGCGATCGGGTGTGGAGTCATCGGAGTTCTGACCGTGCCGCAGTCGGCCCCATTGTCGATCGCCGCGACCGACGCGCTGAAATCGGGAGCGTTTTCGGAACCCCGACTGGCAGCATTGCGGGCAGAGGGGCGACCGGTTTTCGTCTATTTCACCGCCGACTGGTGCCTGACTTGCAAGGTGAA
>NZ_JANXNX010000011.1 GCF_025353885.1 Sphingomonas sp.
AGCGCCCGGAGGCAAATGCAGGCGGAATATCGGTGGGATGCGCAACTCGCCCCGCTGGCGGGAATTATCGCGGGATGACCGAGGCAGATGTAAGGGCATGGCGCGCACCGTTGGCCGCGCTTGGCGTCACGCTAGCGGCAATGCTGCTGTTGTTCGCGCACGACGTTTCCGGGATGACGACGCAGTGGTGGAACAGTTCGACCTACCAGCACTGCCTGTTCATCCTGCCGATCACCGGATGGCTGATCTGGCAGCGCCGCCATGAGGTTGCGCCGGTAACGCCGGGCGCATGGTTGCCCGGTCTGGCCCTGGTCGCCATCGCCGCCATTGGCTGGCTGACCGGGCAAGCGAGCGGAGCCTCGCTCATTCGCCACGCGGCCCTGGTTGCCATGGTGCAGGCGACGGTGCTGACCGTCCTCGGCCCGGCTGCGACCCGCGCCATGTTGTTTCCACTGTTCTATCTGGTGTTCCTGATCCCGTTCGGTGACGTGTTCGTCCCGCCGCTGCAGACTGTCACGGCCGCCATGTCGATGGGCCTGCTCCACCTTGCGCGGGTGCCCGCGCATATCGACGGCGTCTTCATCACCATTCCCAACGGCTGGTTCGAGGTTGCGGAGGCTTGTTCGGGCGTGAAGTTTCTCGTGGCGATGGTCGCTTACGGTGCGCTCGTCGCCAATGTCTGCTTCACCAACTGGCGTCGGCGGGTGGCTTTCATGGCATTGTGCGTCGCCGCACCGATCGTGGCCAACGGCGTCCGCGCGTTTGCAACCATTTACGCGGCGCACCTGACATCGGTGGAGGCCGCGACCGGGTTCGACCATATCATCTATGGCTGGTTCTTTTTCGCCGCGGTCATGATCCTGGTCATGCTGGTGTCTTGGCGTTTTTTCGACCGCAAGCTTGGTGATCCTTGGCTGCCCGGTTTCACGGCACGGCCACACCGGGCGCGGCCACTGGTTCCGACCGCGCTCGCCACCATCGGCGTCGTCCTCCTGCCATTGCTCTGGAATGGGACCGTGATCGCCGCTGGCCGCGCGCCACTGCCCCACGCCATCACCCTCCCGGCGGTGGTGGGCTGGTCCCTGGTCCCGAACAATGTCGGTTTTCCCTGGGTTGCGCGCTTCGATGGTGCCGATCACCGGCTTTACGGGCGATACCGCGACGCCAGAGGCCAGACGGTTGATCTCGCCATCGCGCTTTACGGCTGGCAGGAGGAGGGGCGCGAGATCGTCGGATTTGGACAGGGAGCAGCCGACCCCGACAGCAAGTGGAAATGGGCGGCGAGCGCGGCCCCGCCACCCGGCGGCAAGGGCGAACGGCTGATGGCCCCCGGACCGCTGGCGCGCGAGGCCCTGACCTTCTACGTGCTGGGCGGCGGATCGACGGGGAGTGGCATGACGGTAAAACTGCGGACGCTGCGCGCGCGACTGATCGGTGGTGATCAGGGTGCGGCGGTCGTCATCGTCTCGACCGCCGATCGCCCCGGCCAACCCGCGCGTCCCACCATCGACCGCTTCCTGCAAGCATTCGGCCCGCCACAAGCGCAAGCCGAGCGCCTCTTCGCCATCGCCCGGAGCCACTAACCATGTGCGGCATTGCCGGCCTGTTCCACCTTCAGACCCCCAAGCCGGTCGATCCCGCCCGCGTCCGTGCCATGACCGACGTGCAGGCGCATCGCGGCCCCGACGGGTCGGGGGTGTGGGTCGCGCAAGGCGTCGGGCTGGGTCACCGGCGACTGTCGATCATCGACCTCGGCGGCGGTGCGCAGCCGATGCTGGGCCCCGACGAACGTATCGCGGTTACGTACAACGGCGAAATCTATAATTTTCGTGAAGTCCGCCGCGAACTCGAAGTCGGCGGGGCGGAATTTCGCACCGACAGCGATACCGAAGTCCTGATCCACGGTTGGCGCGCATGGGGGCCGGGTCTGCTGCCCCGCCTCAACGGCATGTTTGCCTTTGCGCTGTTCGATGCGGATCGCCAGGCTTTATTCATGGCCCGCGACCGGCTCGGCGTAAAACCGCTGCACTATACGCGCCTCGCCGACGGAAGCATGGCCTTTGCCTCCGAACTGAAGGGGCTGCTGGCCAACCCCGCCGTGCGCCGCGAACCGTCGCTCCAGGCGATCGAGGATTATTTCGCGCTCGGCTATGTCCCCGACGACGCCTGCATCGTCGCGGGCGTCAAGAAACTCCCCGCCGGCAGCTACCTGCTACTGGAACGCGGCCAGCCCGAACCCGCGCCGGTCATCTGGTGGGATGTCGACTTTTCACACCGTGCGACCGGATCGGCCCGCGACCTGGAGGAGCAGATGCGCACGCATCTGCGCGACGGCGTGACGTCAAGGATGGTCGCCGATGTGCCACTCGGAGCATTTCTGTCGGGGGGCGTCGATTCATCGAGTGTCGTGGCGCTGATGGCCGAAGCCAGTCCCGCTGCCGTCCAGACCTGCTCGATCGGGTTCGATTCAGCCGCGCATGACGAAACCCGTTACGCCGACCTGATCGCCCGGCGCTTTGCCACCGAACATCGCAAACGCATCGTCGCCGCCGATGATTTTCCTGCAATCGACGCGCTGGCGACGGCATTCGATGAACCCTTTGCCGACGCCTCGGCCTTGCCCACTTGGCGCGTCTGCCAGCTTGCGCGAGAGACCGTCACGGTCGCCCTGTCCGGCGACGGCGCTGACGAGGTGTTTGCCGGATACCGCCGCTACAAGTTTCAATCCGCCGAGGAACGGGCCCGTCACCTGCTCCCCGTCGATCTGCGCCGCTCGATATTCGGCAAACTTGCGCGCTACTATCCAAAGGCCGACTGGGCACCGCAAAAATTCCGTGCCAAGTCGACGTTCGAGGCGCTCGCTCGTGACGGCGACGAAGCCTATGCCCGTGCCGTTGGCGTCACCGGCCCCGAGATGCGCGTCGCCCTGTTTTCGCCCAGCTTCAAGGCGGCGTTGCAGGGCCATCGCGCCGAAGATCGCATCGTCAAGGCCATGCGCAATGCTCCGGCGCGTGACGCCCTCGATCGCGCGCAATATGCCGACCTGAAAATTTGGCTGCCCGGCGACATCCTGACCAAGGTCGACCGCACCAGCATGGCGGTCAGTTTGGAAGCGCGCGAACCGTTGCTCGACCATCGCTTGGTCGAATTCGGCGCGACCTTGCCCGTATCGATGCGGTTGCGACGTGGCACCGGCAAATGGCTGATGAAGAAAGCCATGCAGAAATACCTGCCCGACGACATCTTATATCGGCCCAAGATGGGCTTTGTGACCCCGATTTCGGGATGGTTCAGGGGCGCGCTGGCGGGGGAGGCGACCCGGATCACGACGACCGCATTTGCCGACACCGGATGGTTCGACCCGGTCGTGCTGGCCAGGGTCGGCACCGACCATGCCAGCGGCGCGCGCGATCATGGGCGGCTGCTATGGCAACTCGTCATGCTGGAGAAATCATTGGCCGGGGTGTTCGGTCTTTAAGCCATTCGGATAATCCGCGCGCACGAAATACAGCCCGTCGGGCGGCGCGTTCAGCCCCAACCGTGTCCGGTCGCTTGCCTCCAGCGCAGCCCGCAAGTCCTCCGCCGACCATCGTCCCAACCCGACCAGCGACAGGCAGCCGACCATCGAACGGACCTGATGATGCAGAAACGACCGGGCCGACGCCTGAACAACGATCCGCTCACCGACCCGCGCGACATCCAGCCGATCCAGCGTCTTCACCGGGTTTGCCGACTGACAATGCACTGATCTGAACGTCGTGAAGTCATGATGGCCGACCAGTATCTGCGCCGCTGTGTGCATCGCATCGCTGTCGAGTTGCCGTCGTATCCGCCACTCACGCCCCGCACCCAAAGTCAGCGGCGCGCGGCGATTGACGATGCGATACTCATAATGCCGGGCGAGACACGAAAACCGCGCGTGAAAGTCTGCTGCGACTTCGGCACAGGCGATCACCGCGACCGGTACGTCGTGCAGCCCGGCGTTGATCGCCTCCATCAAGGCAAAGGGCGTCATGACCCGGTCGACATCGATATGCGCGACCATCCCGAGGCCATGGACTCCGGCATCGGTCCGTCCCGCGGCGTGGACGACGGTCGGTTCCTTCAAGATCGCCGCACAGGCATCCTCAAGCGCGCTTTGCACCGTGGCTCCGTGTGGTTGCCGCTGCCATCCCATGAAGGGCTGGCCGTCGAATTCCACCGTGATCCGGAACCGCTGCGTCAAAGCTGCGTGCCGACCGGGATCACGAATCCGCGCAGCAGGTCGGCGGGCTTCATTGCGCCGCGTCCCGCCCGTTGGACCAGCGTCGGGCGAATCGCTCCCGGATTGCAGGCAATGGTCAGCGCTTCGTCGATCACCAGCCCCGGCCGGGCGGCCCCCGTCCTCAGCGGTTCGGCGCTCAGGATGCGGACACGGTCCCCCGCGACTTCAAAGAACGCGCCCGGGGTCGGGGCAAAGGCGCGCACCTGCCGTTCGGTCTGCGTCGCGCTCGCCATGAAATCGATCCGCGCCTCGGTCTTGTCGATCTTTGCCGCATAGGTCACGCCTTCGCCGGGCTGAACCAGCGGTGGGTAGGCATCGAGGTCGCCCAGTACGGCCACCAGCAAATCCGCCCCTAGGTCGGCCAGTTCGCTGGTCAATTCGCCCACGTTTTTTCGCGCGACATCGGTTTCGACGGTGGCCAGCATTGGCCCGGTATCCAGCCCCGCCTCCATCTGCATGATGGTCACCCCTGTCCGCTGGTCGCCAGCAAGGATGGCACGATGGATCGGCGCCGCCCCCCGCCAGCGCGGCAGCAGCGACGCATGGACGTTGACACACCCAAGGCGCGGCGCATCCAGCACCGCGCGCGGCAGGATCAGCCCATAGGCCGCCACCACCGCCATATCAGCCCCGAACCCCGCGAACTCCTCCTGCGCCTCGGCACCCTTCAACGAAACCGGATAGCGCACCGGCAACCCCAGTTCCTCGGCACGCCGCTGGACTGGAGAGGGCGTCAACGTCTTGCCCCGCCCTGCAGGACGCGGCGGCTGGGTATAGACCGCCACCACGTCATGCCCCGCCGCGACCAGCGCGCCGAGTGTTGGGACGGCAAAATCGGGAGTTCCCATGAATGTAATCCGCATCCCCCGTCTCAACCGCTTGGCAAGCGTGCGCGCAACCCCCTATCTGTCGGAACATGGCATCAACCGAAATCGACGCGCTGTCGCAGGCTCTGGCACGGCTTCCGGGATTCGGTCCGCGGTCGGCACGCCGCGCGGTGCTGCATTTGTTGAAAAAGCGCGAGGGAGCGCTGATCCCGCTGCTGCGTGCGCTTGAATCGGTCAACGAACGGCTGTCGACGTGTTCGGTGTGCGGCAACGTCGATACGCGCGATCCCTGCTCGATCTGCGCCGACCCCCGCCGTGACGACCGCTCGATCGCGGTTGTAGAGGATGTCGCCGACCTGTGGGCGCTTGAGCGTTCGCGGCTGTTTCCGGGACGTTTCCACGTCCTTGGCGGGCGGCTGTCGGCGCTCGACGGCGTTCGGCCCGAAGACCTGACGATCGATCGCCTCGTCACGCGCATCTCGCAGGGCGGCGTCGATGAGGTCGTGCTGGCGATGAATGCCACGCTTGAGGGCCAGACGACCGCGCACTACATCGCTGACCGGCTTGAGAACTTCCCCATCCGCCTGACCCAGCTTGCCCATGGCCTGCCGGTCGGGGGCGAGCTCGACTATCTCGACGATGGTACGCTGGCGCAGGCGTTGCGCGCGCGGCGACCCGTTTCCTAGGCGAGTGTTGACGCAGGAAGCGACAATTCCTACCTGAGAAGCATGGCGATCCTTTCAATCATAGAAGCCCCGGACCCCCGGCTGCGCGTAATCTCGACCCCCGTCGAAGTCGTGGACGACGGCATTCGCACGCTGGTGACCGACATGCTGGAGACGATGTACGACGCCCCCGGCATCGGCCTGGCCGCGGTGCAGGTCGGGGTGCCAAGTCGCCTGCTGGTGATCGACCTTCAGGAACAGGAGGACGAGGAGGGCAGGGGCATCCGCGACCCCCGCGTCTTCATCAATCCCGAAATCCATAACGAGGACGAGAATTACACCGTGTATAACGAGGGTTGCCTGTCGGTCCCCGATCAATATGCCGAGGTCGAACGCCCATCCTCGGTCCGTGCGACCTGGACGGACCTCGATGGCAACCAGCATGACGAGCGCATCGACGGGATGCTGGCGACGTGTTTGCAGCACGAGATGGATCATCTGGAAGGAGTGTTGTTCATCGACCACCTCAGCCGCCTGAAGCGCGAGATGGTGCTGAAGAAGCTCTTGAAGTTCCGCAAAGCCGCCTGAAATTAGGCCTGTTATCGATCCGTCGTTCGTCCTATGTTCCCGAAACGAATATGACGGGACAGCGCGACGATGACGACCGAAATCATGATTGTTGCCGTGCTGGCGGGACTGGCGATCGGCTGGCTGCTGGGTGGCCGCACGGCAGGAAAGGTGCGCGAACAACTCGCCGCCGCGCAGGTTCATGCCGGGCAGGTCGAACAGGTTCGCCAGATGCACCAGGCGGTTGAAACCGAGCGCGACCGGCATTTGCGCGACCTTACCGATCTGCGGGCGCGATCAAGCGAACGCGAAGCCGCCCTCGAAGCCCGCGCACTCGAGCGTGAAGCGACGTGGCAAGCATCCCAAGATCGCTTGCTCGCCGACAAGGAAGCCCTTGGTGCACAGTTCGCGGAGACGGGCGCGAAGCTGCTCGAAAATGCTCAAAAACAGTTTCTCGAGCGCGCCGACGCCCGGTTCAAACAGTCCGAAGCCACAACGGGGCAGGGGCTTGCCGCATTGCTGGCGCCCGTTACCGAAAAGCTTGCTCGCTACGAAGCCGGCGTCGCCAAGGTCGAGGCCGAACGTCGCGACGCTTTCGGCGACCTGAAGGGCCAGATCGAGGCGATGCGCGTCGGCACCGAGCGGGTGTCGGGCGAGGCGGCAAAGCTGGTCAATGCGCTTCGCAATGCTCCGAAGGCGCGCGGGCGCTGGGGCGAACAACAACTCCGCAACGTCCTCGAAAGCTGCGGCCTGTCCGAACACGCCGACTTTCAGACCGAAGTGAGCATCACCGGCGAGGAAGGCGGTCGCCTGCGCCCCGACGTCATCATCAACGTTCCCGGCGGGCAGTCGCTGGTCATCGACGCCAAGGTGTCGCTCAACGCGTACCAGGACGCCTTCGGAGCCGTAGACGAAGGCGAACGACAGCTTGCGCTCACCGCCCACACCGCCTCGATGCGCGCCCATGTGAACAGTTTGGGCAACAAGGCCTATTGGAGCCAGTTCGCCGACGCTCCCGATTACGTCATCATGTTCGTGCCCGGCGAACATTTCCTGTCCGCCGCCCTCGAACATGACCCCACCCTCTGGGACTTTGCCTTTGAAAAGCGCGTGCTGCTTGCCACACCGACGAACCTCATCGCCATCGCCCGCACGGTCGCAGCCGTTTGGCGCCAAGAAAAGCTCGCCGGACAAGCACGCGAAATTGCCGAACTCGGCAAGGACCTTTACGCGCGCCTCAGCGTCATGGGCGGTCATGTCGCGCGCGTCGGAAAGAATCTCGACACGGCAGTTGGGGCATATAACTCTTTCGTGGGAAGTCTTGAGTCGCAGGTTTTAACCCAGGCGCGGAAGTTCGAAGCACTCAACATTGAAACTTCGGGCAAAGCCATAGAGTCACCACATATGATCGAGCAAAGTACCCGCCCATTGGTCAAGCTTGCTGCGATTGGTGACGAAGAAACTTGATGGACATCGCGACCAAATCCGCTGTATCGAGAAACGGCTAGCCCTAATAATTTCTGTTTCGTAATTTGCATGACTTAGAATGTCCCGAAGGACGCGTGGTCCGCACAAACAAGTGGAAACTGACAAAGGCGACGCAGCTCAAATAAGAAGGAGGTCCGTATGGATAATCTTCTTTTTGATGTGCACCAGCGCCCAGACTCGTCTTGGCGTTGGCATGGCTGTAGCCAAACTGATGATCGAATGGTCGTCTCGCGAGGCTCTTGGCTTACAAGGATTGAGGCCGCGCAATCGTTGCGAAGGTTTCTCGAAGTTGTTGGCTTGCAGACACGTCGTTAGGATGGGTGGGGGAGCTTCGGTTCCCCCACTTAGCGGCGCCCCTGGTTGATCACCTCATACGCCATCACCGCCGTCGCAACTGCGGCATTCAAACTGTCGGCCTTGCCCAGCATCGGCATCTTTACGAGCAGGTCGCACTCGGCTTGATAGTCAGCCGGTAATCCCTGCGCCTCGTTGCCAACCAATATGAACGTCGGCGCATCGTAACGGACCGCCTGGTAATCGACGTCGGTGTTCAGGCTGGTCCCAACCAACTGCCCCGGCCCGGCGCGCAACCACGCCACGAAGTCAGCCCATGACGCCATGGTCACGCTTTGTGTAAAGATCGCGCCCATGCTCGCGCGCACAGCCTCGACCGAAAACGGGTCGGTGCAATCGTCGATCAGAATCAACCCACCCGCGCCGACCGCATCGCCGGTGCGCAACATCGTCCCGAGATTGCCCGGATCACGCAAAGCCTGTGCCACGATCCAGATATTCGCGGTGCTGCGATCGACCTGATCGAGGGGCGTCAGGCGTTCATGATAGACACCGATGACGCTGCCGGGATTATCCTTGCCCGACAGTTTCGAGAGAATGTCGGGATGGGTCACCACGACCTCCCCACCGGCGGCCTCGGTCGCCTCCGTCAGACGCACTACAAGCGGATGGTTCGCGCTTTCGGGGGAATGCCACAGCATTTCAGGGGTAACCCCGGCGTCCAGCGCCTCGGTCAATATCCGTAGACCCTCGGCAAGAAAGCGCCCCTCGGCTTTACGGTGCTTCTTGTCGCGCAACGAACGCACGCGTTTTACGATGGGATTGGAGAACCCCGTGATCTCGCGGGCCAAGGTCTATTCCTCCCCGAACTTGTTCTCCACGAGCTCGACCAAAGCCGTCACCGCCTGTTCGGCACCATCGCCGCTCGCGCTGATCGTCACGCTGTCGCCCATCGCCGCGCCCAGCATCATCAGGCCCATGATCGACGTGCCAACCACGCTCGACCCGTCCTTCTCGACTTCGACCTTGGCCGGCAGTCCGCTGGCAAGCGTCACGAACTTGGCGCTGGCCCGCGCATGCAGCCCGCGCTTGTTGGTGATGAGCACGGTTTTTTGGATCACGCCGCCTGCTCGCCCAGCACTTCGGAGGCGACGGAGATATATTTGCGCCCGGCTTCGCGCGCGGCGGCAACGGCATCACGGACATTCATCGTACGACGGGCCCCCTCCAGGCGGATCAGCATCGGCAGGTTGATCCCTGCGATGACTTCTACCTTACCCGGATGCATAAGCGAAATCGCCAAATTAGACGGCGTGCCACCGAACAGGTCGGTCAGGACAATGACGCCGCGACCGCTGTCCACGTCCGCAATAGCCAGGGCGATATCGGTTCGCCGCAATTCCATATCGTCGTCGGGACCGATGCAGATCGTCGCGATTGCGCGCTGCGGTCCTACGACATGCTCCATCGCCACGACGAATTCCGTGGCCAGCCTGCCGTGCGTTACCAATACCAAACCGATCATGACGACCCAATCTCGCTTTTTGGCCCGCTCACGCCTTTTGACGTCATGCGGCCCATTTCATTCCCTGCGCCGCTTGCTTCGGGCCGGCCCTCGGTTGAATCGTCGGGTCGACTTCGCAAGTCGCGATGCAGGACCGTGGGCGAAAATGCTGCGTTGCGCAACCGCGCAGCCACGCGTTCCGCGACATGGACGCTGCGATGCCGTCCCCCGGTGCAACCGAACGCGATCGTGACATAGGCCTTGGCGTCGGCATGATAGCGCGGGATCAGGAACAGCAGCAGGTCCTCGATGCGGCTGACGGCTTCCTCATAGGCCGGGTCCTGCGCCACATAATCGGCCACCGCCGGATCCAGCCCGCTCAGCGGCCGCAGTTCGGAGTCCCAATGGGGGTTACGCAAAAATCGCATATCGAACATCAGGTCGGCATTCCGCGGCACCCCGCGCGAGAATCCGAACGACATGATCGTCAGGGTCGGGGCCGTTATGCTCTCAGCATCGAATCGTTCGCGAACTTCCAGGCGCAGGTCGTTGCTGGTGTTCGTGGTCGTGTCGATCAGATGCTCGGCCCAGCGCCGCAAGGGGCTGAGCAACTCCCGTTCCCGCGCAATGCCATCGGCGGCGGGCCTGTCGAGCGCCAGCGGATGCCGTCGCCGGGTCTCGGCATAGCGTCGTTCCAGCTCGGAACCCGAACAGTCGAGAAACAGCGTGGCGATGTCGTCGCCCGCCTGGCGCATGACCTTGATCCGCGTGACGATCGCTTCGGCGTCAAACCCGCGCGTTCGGCTGTCGATCCCCAACGCCAGCGGGCGACTGTCGCTGGCGCCCTCGGGCGGCGTGGTGCCAAGCAACAGACCCAGCAGGCGCAACGGCAGGTTGTCAACGGTCTCCCAACCGATATCCTCGAGCGATTTCAACGCGGTGGACTTGCCCGCGCCCGACATTCCGGTCACCAGCAGGATGCGACCCGGACGCGTCATGACCGCGCGCCGTCCAGTTTCAGCCCATAGCGGGCAAGCGCGATTTCGACCTTGATGGGGGCCGATGCCTCCAGCGCCGCCAGCACAACCGTCGGTATCGCGATCCCGGCGATGGTCCGCACCACGTTCTCCTGGGGCATGCGTTCCACGATGCCACCGATGTCGACCAGCAGCGCCACCGGCACCCGGTCGGCATAGGGCATGGTCTGGATGCCCAGGGCGCGAACTTCGAACTTTCCGGCGATGGTCGATGGTGCGCTCGCCTGCAATCGGTCGCCGATCGGCTCGGTCAAGGTATAGTCGTCACTGACCAGCACCGCGCCACGGTCGATCAGGCGCAGCGCAAGGTCGGACTTGCCCGCGCCCGACGGCCCTTCGATCAGGACCGCACGCCCGGTGATCGCCACGCACGACGCATGCAAGGTTTCGGACGACCCCATCGTCATGGCGTGCAACGATGCTCCCTCATGCAGCGGGCAGGCGGATCACGAACCGCGCCCCACTGGCTCCCGAATCGCGATCCTCGATCGCGATGGTGCCATTATGCCCGTCAACGATGGTCTTGGCGATGGCGAGGCCCAACCCCGAATGATTGCCGAAACCGTCGCCGTCGGGCCGGTCGGTATGGAACCGTTCAAAGGCAATCGTTCGCGCGCCGACGGCCACCCCGGGGCCATCGTCCTCGACCGTCACGATCACGTCTTCTCCCGCGCGCGTCGCACCGATTCGCACGACCCCACCGGGCGGGGAAAACGACACGGCATTGTCGATCAGGTTGCGGAACACGCGCTGCAGCCGGTCGGGCTCGCCCATGACGACGGCCGTGTCGCGACCGGGGCGTGCAAAGGCAATGCGCGTCTGCCCCGGCGATCGGATGCCGTGCTCGCTCAACAACTGTTCGATCAGTTCGCCCAAGTCCACGCGTTCGAACCTGGTCCGCGTCAATTCGGCATCAAGCCGCGAAATGTCGGAAATATCGGTGATCAACCGGTCCAACCGCCGCACGTCCTGCGCGATGATGTCGGTCAATTGTTTCTGCAATACGGGGTCGTCGACCCGGTTAAGGCTCTCGACCGCCGACGACAGCGATGCCAGCGGATTTTTGAGCTCGTGCGAGATATCGCCGGCAAACCGTTCGATAGCATCGATCCGCTGACGCAACGCCTGGGTCATGTCCGAAACCGCGCGGGCCAGCAGGCCGATTTCATCGCTGCGACCGGGCAGGCGAGGGACGACCACATCGCGCGCGCGCCCCAGCCGGACGCGGACCGCCGCCCGCGCCAATCGCCGCAGCGGCCGAACGATGGTGCGCGCCAGAAAAAACGAAAGTGCGGCCGACAGCAATAGTGCCACCGTCGTGACCCAACCCAGCCGCAATCGTTCGGCGCGGACCAGCCGGGTCACGTCACGCGCGTTCTCGACACTCAGCAGATAACCGGCGGCGGGCTTCCCAACCCTCGTCGCCGCGCTGATCAACAGCGTCCGGTCGGGGGCCAGCCGAACCTCCGAACGTAAAGCCACCCCCGCCATCACATCGCCCAGCTCGTGCCAATTGGCAGCGGGCAGCGACCCCTGGTCGACGAACGGCGGCGGGATCGTCGCGCCCACCGCCCGGTCGACCAGCGCGTCCATCCAGCGGGCGAAATGCTTGTCCCACGGTTCCTTTTGCGGATCGACCAGTCGAAAGCTGCGTGGCTTGCCGTGCCAGCTGTCATAGACCATCGCCCCGCGCGCATCATAATAGCGAAGGCGATCGCGCGAGGTCAGCGCGATGGCGTCGAGGATCGACGTCCTGCTCGCCGGGGGTGCGTTGGCCAGCACGACCGCGACGATCCTGATCTCGCTTTCCTCCTGGCCCCGGCGCTCGGCAATCAGCCGGGTCCTGAACCCGTCCAGATACAAGACACTGCCCCCGATCAGCACCAGCACCAGCAGATTGACCGCCAAAATGCGCAGCGTGAGCGAACCACGGCCGACCCAGCGTGACGCACGATCCGGGGCGTCACCCGTCGGAAAAGCGATAACCTGCGCCATACAGCGTCTCGATTGCATCGAACTGGGAGTCGACCGCGCGGAACTTGCGCCGCAGTCGCTTGATATGGCTGTCGATCGTGCGATCGTCGACATAAGTGTCGTCCTGATAGGCGACATCCATCAACTGGCTGCGGCTCTTCACCACGTCAGGTCGCTGCGCCAGGGCTTCCAGGATCATGAATTCGGTTACGGTCAGCGTGACATTCGCGCCCGCCCAGTGAACGCGGTGGCGGGCGGGGTCCAGCTCCAGTCGGCCACGGACGATGGGATCGGGAATGGGGCCGGATTGCTCGGTCGGGTCGGCCTTGGACAAATCGACCCGGCGCAGGATCGCGCGGATGCGGGCGATCAGCAGGCGCTGCGAAAACGGCTTGGCGATATAGTCGTCCGCACCCAGCGCCAGCCCCAGCGCCTCGTCCAGTTCATCATCCTTCGACGTCAGGAAGATGACCGGCAGCGACGACTTCTCGCGCAGGCGACGCAGCATTTCCAGCCCGTCGAGGCGCGGCATCTTGATGTCGCTGACGGCAAGGTCGGGGGGATTGTCCAGCAGCGCTTTCAGCGCAGTCTCGCCATCGGTGTAAAGTCGCGTCGTAAAACCCTCGGCCTGCAGGGCGATGCCGACCGATGTCAGGATGTTGCGATCGTCATCGATCAGGGCGATGGTCGCGGTCATTGGGGCGCGTGATAAGCCATCGCCCACGCCTGGGCAACCGCCGCGCCCCCGTTCACGTCGAGATGCGGGCCGGGGCGGGACCAGAACCGGTGTATGATCGTTGAACCAGTATGGTTTCGCTGCGCGTTCGCCCCGTTTGACGGGTTTCATCCCCGGGTATAAGCGCGGGTCCGTCTTGTCAGGGTCGGCCCGAAACCGGGATACCCCAATCTGTTCGACGAAAGAGAGTATAGTGACTGATCGCATTCCAACGTTCGATCTCGCCGCGCAGGGGATCACGACCCGTGCCCTACTGAACTGGAACCTGATCACCGCGCCGCTGGTCGAACATGCCATCCGCCGTGGCGAGGGATTGCTGGCCGTCGAAGGGCCACTGGTCGTCGAAACCGGCAAGCACACCGGGCGCTCCGCCAACGACAAGTTCATCGTGCGCGACGCGACCACTGAAAACACGATCTGGTGGGGCAAGACCAACAAGGGGATGACGCCCGATCATTTCACCGCGCTGAAGGCCGACTTCTACAGCGCGTTGGCTGAAAAAGAATCGCTTTACGTCCAGGATCTGTTCGGCGGATCGCAGCCCGAATATCGCGTCAATGTCCGGATCATCACCGAACTGGCGTGGCACAGCCTGTTCATCCGCACGCTGCTCGTGCGTCCCGAAACGGCACAGCTTGCAAACTTTATTCCTGAATTCACGATCATCGACTTGCCGAGCTTCCGCGCCGATCCCGCGCGCCACGGCAGCCGCAGCGAAACCGTGATTGCGGTCAACTTCACCGAAAAACTGATCCTGATCGGTGGCACTGCGTATTCCGGCGAAATGAAGAAGTCGGTGTTCGGTATCCTGAACTACAAGCTGCCGGTCGAGGGTATCATGCCGATGCACTGTTCGGCCAACATTGGCGCGAAGGGTGACACCGCGGTCTTCTTCGGCCTGTCGGGCACCGGCAAGACGACGCTGTCCGCCGACGCCAGCCGGACGCTGATCGGTGACGACGAGCATGGCTGGTCCGATACCGCCGTCTTCAATTTCGAGGGCGGCTGTTATGCCAAGATGATCCGCTTGTCCGCCGAGGCCGAGCCCGAAATCTTTGCCACGTCAAAGCGGTTCGGAACGATTTTGGAAAACGTCGTGATCGACAGGGACACCCGCCAGCTCGATTTCGACGACAACACACTGGCCGAAAACAGCCGCGGTTCGTATCCGATCGACTTCATTTCGAATGCCTCTGCCGACAACATGGGGCCGGTGCCGCAGAACATCGTGATGTTGACCGCCGATGCTTATGGCGTCCTGCCTCCGATTGCGAAGCTGACGCCGGATCAGGCGATGTATCACTTCCTGTCGGGTTATACCGCGCGTGTTGCCGGGACCGAAATAGGCGTGACCGAGCCGGAGGCGACTTTCTCGACCTGCTTTGGCGCTCCCTTCATGCCACGCCACCCCAGCGTTTACGGCAATCTGCTGAAGTCGCGCATCGCCAAGGGCGGTGTGTCGTGCTGGCTGGTCAACACCGGGTGGACCGGCGGCAAGCACGGCGTCGGTCGCCGTATGCCGATCAAGGCGACGCGCGCGCTGCTGAATGCCGCGCTCGACGGCAGCATCAATGAGGGCGAGTTTCGCACCGACCCGAATTTCGGATTTCAGGTCCCGGTCGCGGTCGCAGGTGTCGACAGCGGCATCCTCGACCCGCGCAGCACCTGGGCGGACAAGGAAGACTATGACCGGACCGCGCAAAAGCTGGTCGGCCAGTTCATCGACAATTTCGCTCAGTTCGAGAGCCATGTCGACGAGGGCGTTCGCCAGGCCGCCCCGAAGGCCGCCTGATCTTCATCAGTAAAGGATATTTATATGGGCATGCTCGACGGAATTCTCGGCTCGATCGGCGGTAATCCCGTCCTCGACAATCTCGCAGCGAAAGTCGGTCTGTCCCCCGAACAGGTCCAATCGGCGATCGCAGCGCTGGGCGCTGCCCATCCGCAAGAGGGCGATACGGTAACAGCCGCCGCCGCCAGCACCGGCCTGCCCGCCGACACGCTCCAGCAGCTCGTCGGTCACCTGGGCGGGGAGGGTGCCCTGGCCAGCGTCGCCGGGATGCTCGACCGCGATGGCGACGGCAGCCCGGTCAACGACATTACCAACATGATCGGCGGGTTTTTCAAAAAGTAATTAGTCCCGTCACCCCGGCCTGCGCCGGGGTGACTAAGGAAAACTCAAACCCGCTCGACCAGCAGAACCCCGCGTTCGATCCCGACGACGCGCAGTCGCTCGCCGACCGCAGCCGTCGCCCCGCGCGCCGACCATTCGCCGTCACCGACCTTGACCCGGCCACCCAAAGGATCGACCGGCGCGACGGCGGTCACGATTTCCCCGATCATCCGCGCGCCGCGGTCATTGAGCAAGGGGTCCGCCGACACGATCGGATTGCGGACCAGCACCCGCCGCCCGGCATAGACCGACACGACCGCCATCACCGCGAATATCGCCAGTTGCAGCTCGACGCCCAGTGGCAGTGCCAGCGTGGCAAGACCCGTGATCAGCGCCGCGATCCCGATCCACATCAGGAACGCGCCCGGGATGACGATCTCGCCAATGCCCAGCACCGCCGCGGCGATCAACCACAGCCAATGGTCGGCGATGCCGGTCATTCCGCCGGTGTCTCGAAAGGACCCGGGCGGCGCGGCGCGACAGGTGCGGGCACCGGTTTGTCCTTAAAGGCGTCACGCGCCAGTTCACCGATCCCGCCCAGCGTCCCGATCAGCTGCGTCGCCTCGACCGGGAACAGGATCGTCTTGGCATTGGGCGACGTCGCGAACAGTGCGACCGCTTCGACATATTTCTGCGCGATGAAATAGTTGATCGCCTGTGCGCTGCCGCCCTCGATCGCATCGGACACCAGCTTGGTCGCGGTCGCCTCGGCCTGCGCGGCCCGTTCGCGCGCCTCGGCGTCCCGGAACGCAGCCTCGCGACGCCCTTCGGCCTCCAGGATCTGCGATTGTTTCTCACCCTCGGCGCGGTTGATCGAGTTTTGACGCGCGCCCTCTGATTCCAGGATCGACGCGCGCTTTTCACGTTCGGCCTTCATCTGGCGCGTCATCGCGTTGACGATGTCGGCGGGCGGGCGAATGTCCTTCAACTCGACGCGCGTGATCTTCACGCCCCAGGCCTCGGTCGCCGAATCCACCACCACCAGCAACCGCGCGTTGATCTCGTCGCGCTTCGATAAGGTTTCATCCAGGTCCATCGACCCCATCACCGTGCGCAGGTTGGTCGTCGATAACTGCATGATCGCCCGGTAAAGATCGCTGACCTCATAGGCCGCCTTGGCCGCGTCCAGCACCTGAAAGAACACCACGCCATCGACCGCGACCATCGCATTGTCCTTGGTGATGATCTCCTGCCCCGGAATGTCCAGTACCTGTTCCATCATGTTGACCTTGCGACCGACGCGATCGACAAAGGGCATGATCAGGGTCAGGCCGGGCGGGGCGACGGCGGTGAACTTGCCGAAACGCTCGATCGTGTACTGATACCCTTGCGTGACCATTTTCACGCCCATGATCACATAGACGATGGCCAATACGGCAAGAACGATAAATGCGGCTTCCATGCAGTCAGCTCCCCAGCTTTCAGAATTCGCACCGTTATGACCCAGCGACGCACAAACCTCCAAGCACAATCAGCGATACTCGTGACTGACGTCGCGCTTGAACCCTTGCAGACGGACGGGTGTGCCATCGACACAGACCGGCGCGGCGACCAGCCGTATCCAGCGCCGCCCGCCGTTGGCCGGCACGATCTCTGCATCCAGCGTAAATCCACGGCTGTGCTTGATGGCATAGGCGCGCAGCCGCTCCATCTTGACGCGCGAATCCTCACGATAAAGCGACACCGTCAGCTTGCGACCCGCGGGTTTTCCGTGCGG
The DNA here is from genome assembly GCF_025353885.1 of Sphingomonas sp. Classification (GTDB taxonomy): domain Bacteria; phylum Pseudomonadota; class Alphaproteobacteria; order Sphingomonadales; family Sphingomonadaceae; genus Sphingomonas_O. The sequence continues at coordinate 17,247 of NZ_JANXNX010000011.1, forward strand.
CATGCCGAACAGATCATATACTTGTGTCGACCAGGTCAGCGCGTTGTGCGACAAATCGCATTCCCAGGTGCCGATTCCCTGCCGCGCCAAAGCTGCTTGCCCTGCCAACAGGTCGATCGATGTGGACTGCGACCAGCCAAAGTCATGCCCCGCATCGAACTGCCGGTGGCGTTCGAACAACGGCCAGCTGTGCGCCGGCGGCGAAAGATCGGTCAGCATCGCAAGGAAGCCCCCCTCGTCACGAAATCGGACCAATCCGCCTTTAAGTCGCGGCAGTCAATCCTATTGACGACATACGCGCGTCAGCCCCCAACCCTAGCGCCGATCCGCCGGTGCGGTTACATGGGCCGCCACGACTCACCCATGAAGGTGCCAGCTTGGCCATTGAAATCCCCCTCGGGCTTACATTCGACGACGTTCTGCTCCAGCCCGGGGCGTCCGACGTCCTGCCCAGCCAGGCGGATACGCGCACGCAACTGACCAAGTCGATCTCGCTCAACATTCCCGTCCTGTCGTCGGCGATGGACACCGTGACCGAGGCCGACATGGCGATCGTCATGGCGCAGCTTGGTGGCATCGGCGTGCTTCACCGCAACCTTACGATCGAGGAACAGGTCGACGCCGTCCGTCAGGTCAAGCGTTTCGAAAGCGGCATGGTCGTCAACCCGATCACGATCGCGCCCGACGGCACCCTGGCCGAAGCCCGCGCACTGATGACTTATCACAAGATTTCGGGGATCCCCGTGGTCGAGGCTTCGGGCCGTCTCGTCGGCATCCTGACCAACCGTGATGTCCGTTTCGCGGGCAACCCGAATCAGCCCGTGGCCGAGCTGATGACCAGCCAGAACCTGGCCACGGTCAAGGCCGGCGTGACCGAAAAGGACGCGCAATATCTGCTTCACCAGCGTCGTATCGAAAAATTGCTGGTCGTTGACGAAAACTATCACTGCGTCGGCCTGATCACCGTCAAGGACATCGAAAAGGCCGTCACCTACCCGAACGCGACCAAGGACGGCACCGGTCGCCTGCGCGTTGCCGCCGCCACCACAACGGGCGACAAGGGGTTCGAGCGGACCGAAGCCCTGATCGACGCCGACTGCGACGTCATTGTCGTCGATACCGCGCACGGCCACTCGCTGATGGTGGCACAGGCCGTCGAACGCATTCGCAAGCTCAGCAATTCGGTCCAGATCATCGCTGGCAATGTCGCCACCGGCGGCGCGACCCGCGCGCTGATCGATGCCGGGGCCGACTGTATCAAGGTCGGTATCGGGCCGGGGTCGATCTGCACCACCCGCGTCATCGCCGGCGTCGGCGTCCCTCAGTTGACCGCCATCATGGAAAGCGCCGAGGAAGCCGCCAAATCCGGTATCCCGATCATCGCCGACGGCGGCCTGCGCACGTCGGGAGACATCGCCAAGGCGCTGGCCGCCGGAGCATCCACCGTCATGGTCGGATCACTGCTGGCGGGCACCGCAGAGGCTCCCGGCGACACGTTCCTTTATCAGGGCCGCCAGTATAAATCCTATCGCGGCATGGGTTCGGTCGGCGCGATGGCGCGCGGTTCGGCGGATCGCTATTTCCAGCAGGACATCACCGACCAACTGAAGCTGGTCCCCGAGGGGATCGAGGGCCAGGTCGCGTTCAAGGGCCCGGCCAGGGATGTGATCCACCAGCTTGTCGGCGGTGTGAAAGCGGCGATGGGTTATACCGGCTCGCGGACGATCCCCGACCTGCAACAGCGCGCGAAGTTCGTGCGGATCACCAATGCCGGTTTGCGCGAGAGCCATGTGCATGATGTGAACATCACGCGTGAAGCCCCAAATTACCCGACGCAGTAAGCGCGCAAAGCCGTCACCCCGGCGCAGGCCGGGGCCTATACGGATGTCAGAAAGAAATGCGCCGGTTCCGAAAGCCGTATAGGCCCCGGCTTGCGCCGGGGTGACGATGGATACAGATCAATCCGCACTCCACAGGTGCAACAATCACCGCATAATTTAGGCCCTCGACAAATGACCCCAGCAGCCCGCGTCCAGATGGCGATCGAACTCCTCGACAAGATCGTCGGCTCCGCCCAGCGCAACGGCGCGCCTGCCGACACGATCATCGCCGAATGGTTCAAGACCCGCCGCTTTGCCGGATCGGGCGACCGGCGTGGCATTCGTGACCTGATCTACCGTGCGATCCGGGCGTTCGGCGAACCGCCCGAAACCGGTCGCCGCGCGATGCTCGGGCTGGCGCAGATCGACCCTGAAATCGCCGCCGCCTTTGACGGTTCGCCTTACGGCCCGCCAAAGATCGGCCGCGCCGAAAACGCGTTGCAGCCGGTGCCGATGCCCGACTGGCTCGGTGGGCGGATCGATGCTGCTGAACATGAAGCGCTGCTGGCCCGCGCCCCGCTCGACCTGCGGGTAAACGTGCTGCAAACTTCGCCCGACGCGATGATGGCGCTCTATCCTGACGCCGTGCCGATCCCCGGGCTTCCCAATGGCTTGCGAATCGATCCACCCGTCGCGATCGAGACCGATGACGCCATGCGCGACGGCTTGATCGACGTTCAGGACGCGGGCAGCCAGTTCGTCATTGCCGCCTGCCGGGCGCAGCCTGGCATGACCGTCATCGACCTGTGCGCCGGGGGCGGGGGCAAGACGCTCGCGCTGGGTGCCGACATGGAGAACACCGGACGGCTGGTGGCGTGCGATACCGACCGCACGCGCCTGTCGCGCCTGTCGCCGCGCGCCGCACGCGCGGGCGTGACCGTCGAGGTGCGCCTGCTCGATGGTGGCCGTGAAGCCGCGATGCTCGGCAATCTGGCCGACAAAGCCGACGTCGTGCTGGTCGATGCGCCTTGCACCGGCAGCGGCACCCTGCGGCGCAACCCGGAAGCCCGCTGGCGAATCACGCCCGACCGCCTGCGCGATGTGCTCGATGTGCAGCGCCATGTCCTCGACCTGGCGACGCCGCTGGTGCGGCCGGGCGGCGCGCTGGTTTATGCGGTGTGTTCGCTGATCGAGCGGGAGGGCTGGGGGCAGGTCGAGGATTTCCTGATGCACAACCCCGACTTCACCGCCGAATCGCTCGAGATTGGCAGCGCGTCGGGCCCCGGACGTATCCTGACACCGGCGCGCGACGGCACCGACGGATTTTTCTTCGCAAGGTTGATTCGTGCGTGCTAGTCCCGGTGGCTAGATGGTTTTGGAGACACTGATGCGCCTTACGCCTCCCGCGATTGCCCTGGCAGTCCTGTTCGCGACGGTATCGAGCGTGAGCCACAGCGCGCGGCCCGATGCCGTGATCGACATGCGGTCGCTGATGTTGCTGAAACAGGGTGAGGAAGCGGCGGCGGCGGGGCAATTAAACGCTGCGAATGACGCATTGGAGACCGCTTTGGCGGTGGATCCGCGTAATCGGGCCGCTTTTATCGCTTTGGCAAAGGTCGCCGTTCGGCAGGATCTGGACGGCAAAGCGATCCGTTTGTACCGCGAGGCGCTGGCGCTCGAACCCAATGACGTGGCCGCGCTGGCCGGGCAGGGCGAGGCCATGGTGGCCAAGGGTGCCGTGACCAAGGCACGCGAAAACCTGGCTAAAGTCAAGGCGTTATGCGTCGTAACCTGCCCCCAGGAGGCAGCGCTTGCCGCCGTCATCGCGCGCGGTGCGCCACCCCGGGCCGTGACCGCTGCCGCGACGCCCACGGCGCCCGTCGCTAACTGATCAGACGCGCGATCGCGATGAATTCCTGAACGCTCAGAGTCTCGGCCCGTCGCGCCGAGTCCAAACCAAGTGTCGCCAGCGCCTCCAGTGCGCCCGGCACCGATTTTACACTTTGTCTCAACATCTTACGCCGCTGACCAAAGGCTGCCGCGGTCAGTTGCTCGACTTGGCCAATGCTAACGCCCTTGGGCTGCGGGGTGTGAACTAGATGCACAACCGCCGACATCACCTTGGGCGGCGGGGTGAACGCGGACCGGTGAACCCGCATCGCAATCTGTGCCGAACTCCGCCACTGCGACAGCACCGTCAGCCGACCGAAAGCGTCGCCACCGGTCGGGGCGACGATCCGCTCGGCAACCTCCTGCTGGAACATCAACGTCAGCGAGCCCCAGCGCGGTGGCCATTCTGGCACCGTCAGCCATTTCACCAACAGCGCCGTGCCGACATTATAGGGAAGGTTGGCGACGATGTGGCCGCCCCTTTCCAGCACCGAATCCAGGTCGATGGCCATCGCATCGGCATCGATCACCCGCAGTCGCCCGCCCGCGCTTTCGCCCAGTTCAGCAAGAGCAGGCAGGCACCGTCGATCGCGCTCGACCGCTGTGACGTTGGCCCCGGTGTCGAGCAGCGCGCGGGTCAGGCCGCCGGGGCCGGGGCCAACCTCGTAAACCGATTGGCCGGTCAGGTCGCCCGGGACCTCTGCAATCCGCTTCAACAACTGGCCGTCCAGCAGAAAGTTCTGGCCGAGCGCCTTGCTCGCGGTCAGCCCATGACGGGCAATGACCTCGCGCAGGGGCGGTCGGTCGGTGGTCAAGCCGCTTGCGCGCAAGCCTGGGCCGCGCGTGCCACGGTCGCCGCAGCGGCCATCCGGATTGCCGCGATCATCGCGCCCGGATTAGCCTGATCCTTCCCGGCGATCCCGAATGCCGTCCCATGATCGGGAGCGGTCCTCACGATGGGAAGGCCCAACGTCATATTGACGCCATCATCGAAATGCAGCGTTTTAAGGGGGATCAGCGCTTGGTCGTGATACATGCAGATCGCCACGTCATAGCCCGCCCGGGCGCGCGCATGGAACATCGCATCTGCCGCGATCGGGCCGACAGCATCAATGCCCTCGCCACGCAATATCTCGATAGCGGGTGCGATAAAGTCGATCTCCTCGCGCCCCAGCGCCCCATTCTCGCCAGCGTGCGGGTTGAACCCGGCAAAAGCCAGCCGGGGCTGTTCGATTCCGAAATTGCGCTGCAATCCCTTGGCCGTCGCACGTGCCTTGGCCACGATCATCTCGATGGAAAGGTTCGCGGAAACGTCGGCAAGCGGCAAATGCGTGGTGACTGGAACGACCTTCAATGTCGGCCCTGCCAGCAGCATGACGGCGTTGTCGCGCGACACGCCGCATTGTTCAGCGATGAATTCGGTTTGTCCGGGATGCGTGAAGCCCACTGAATACAACTGCGTCTTTGAGACCGGCGCAGTGATTAGCGCGCGCGCGGCGCCCGAGCGGGCAATTCCGGCGGCAATTTCAAGCGATGCCAAGGCGCACCGGGCACCCTCGAAACTGGGCTTGCCCGGATCGATGACCCCGGCATCCTCGACCTGGAGCAGGGGTATCGCACGAAAAAACACGCCGACGGCTTCGCGCGGGTCGCGGATACGCTCGATCGGGCCCTGCCACACCGCGTCGATTGACCTGCGGTCGCCAACGACAAAGAAAGGAGCGAGACGGCTCATGTCCCGGGAGGCCCATGCCTTGGCCGCAATTTCAGGCCCAATGCCCGCCGGGTCACCCAGCGCAACGACCATCGGACTGACCGTTTCGGTCATGTCAGCGATAGTCGATAACGGCGTCGCGTCGAAGGTCGCGCAGGTAACGCTGGGCGCGCTGGTTCACCCGGTTTTCCTCAATTTGCGACATGACCTGATCGAAGGTCGGAGCATTGGCGCTCGCGGCCTCGTCACGACCACAGAGGACCAGGACACGAACCCCCTCGGTCGGTGACCCGAACGGCGGCGTCGCCTGCCCGATCGATAATTTCAACAGCATTTCCTGAAGCTGCGGCGGCAGATCGCGCACTTTGACCTGGTCGTTGTCGACAACTTCGGCACCGTGTGCAGCAGCAACCTCGGCAGTCTTGCCACAGCCTGCCATCGCCTGCGTGGCCTTGCCGAATGATTCGGCCTGAGCCGTGACCGCGGCTCTGCTGGCACCCGGCGCGAATTTCAGCGACATCTGGCGAAGGTTCAGGACAGCATCACGCGGATCGGCCATCAGCACCTGACGTTTGTCTACCATGTAAACGATTGAATAACCGCCGGGAACCGCAACCGGCCCGGCAATCTGGCCAACCGCAATCTCGGCTGCGGTCTGTGACAGTGCCTCGGGCAATTGTGGTCCGCGCACCCACCCCAGATCGCCGCCGACTGCCGCCGTAGAGGCTTCGGAGAACTGGCGTGCATAGGCGGCAAACGAACCGCCCTGACGAATCTGGTCGATGATTTTGCGACCGTTGGCGAGGACTTCCTGCGAATTCTGCGGGGTTGCCGACAGGTATATTTCGCCGATATGATATTCCTGCTGGCCCTTCGAAGCCTGCAGGCGGTCCATGATCGACTGGACCTCATCCTCGCTGACGTTGACGAATGGTTCGACCCGACGCCGGAGCAGGCGGCTCCATGCCAGCTCGCCCTGAATCTGGCGCTTGATCGAGCGTTCCGACGAACCTTGTTCGCGTAGATAGGCCCCCATGGTGGCGGGCGTCCGCTTGAATCTTTCGGCGACGCGCGCATAGCTCTGGTCGATCTCGGGCTGCGTGACGGTGATGTCGTGCGCCTTGGCTTCCTGGATCTGCAAGGTTTCGTCGATGATGTTGCGCAAGACCTGCAAGCGCAACCGCTCGCGTTCCTCGTCCGCGATCTTCCCGCCGTTAGCCAGAACCACGAGCGCAAGCCGCTGGTCGATGTCCGTTCCGGTGATGATCGTCCCGTTAATGATCGCTGTCGCCTTGCGGAGATGCGGGTCCATCTTTCCGAACGTGGTCAGATCCTTCGGCAGATTGAGGCCGGTGTCGGAGGTCGCCGGAGGCGCGGTTTGTGCTGCTGCCGCAACGGCCAGCAGGCCGCTAGCCAGCACCGCGGTCATGCGCGAAACGGGCTGGGCACCCTTGAGTTTCATGATCAATGCTTATCATCCGTACAGATCGAACTTGTCACGAAGGTGATGCCCCCGCGATGGTGAACGCAGGCTTAGCGGCCAAGTCCCCGAAATGCCAGCCTGAGCAGAAAGCTGTTCCCGCTGCGGGCATCGCCGGTCGTGTCATAGTCGCGCCGCCATGTTATCCCGATGTCAAGGCAGTCGTCGGTATAGGCAATACCCAGCCGGTGGCGGACAGGCGCATAACCGTCCGCCGTGCTGGTCGCATCCTCCGCAGCATTGGTCAGGTCGATGGTCGTCGCTCCGAAGATCGAGAAATAACGGCCGATTTGAACCCGGCCACCAAGCCTGACTTCCTCACGGTCGCGAAGATCCTCGATGGTGGGATCGATGTTGCGATTGAATTTCAGGTAGCCGACCGTAAAATATGTCGCCTGGCTGCCAACAGTGGCGTCGAATTCGTTGCGACGAAGCGCAAAGTTGTCCTTGTCGATACGATATCGATGAGTCAGTTCAACAAATCGGCGAAATTTGACCGTCGTGCGACCGACGATGTCCGAAGTCTGGTTGGTCAGGCCGGTCCCATCGGGGAAATTTCGGTTCTGCGAGCTAAAGCGATAACTTTGGCCAACATTAGCCAATACCGACAGTCCCGGACGGTCAAAGGCATAGTCCAATCCGTAGGTGACGCGGCTGCCCCCCTCCCAGCGGTCGTACCCGGGGAATCTATTGAGCGCGAACAGGTTGCTGTCCTCAAGGTCGACCGAACGGGCGTCCTCGTTCGGTATGCGCAGATTGGGAGTCGACGGGGAGGCCACCACCTGGAATCGTGGGGTAATACGCTGAGTTCCGCCCATAAACGCGCCAACGAACGGCCAGCGGACTTCGGCGGCCAAAGCCGCGATACCACGGCCCTGGAACCCGGGCTCACCGCGATAGAGGACCGTCCGGGTCGCCGCGTTCTGGGCGCTGTGATACATATCGCCACGCGCATAGGCGGTAAACAGCACTTCCTGACCCATCGTCGTCAGCTTGCGCAAATCCCACCGCACCCCGGCAAAGGCCCGTTGCGTATCCTGTCCCGAGGTCCGCGTGAGTGCCAATGCATTGAGTTGCAGGTCGAAATTGCCCCCGAGAACCGGGTCGGCGATCCGTCGGCGATAGTCGATCAGGGGAAGCGCGACCGGTATCTGGCCCTGAGAATCCAGCACCCGCAATGTTTGGACGGCCACGCCGGAAATCGACAGATAAGATTTGTCATCGATGCGTTCGACATTGACCATCGAACGCAAACGATCCTCGAACGAGCGGTCGTAACGGCGCAGGAAAGTGCGATCGGACACCAGGCGCATCGATCCGGTGATGCTCCAGTCGGGGTCTAGCTGGAACCGGCCCGATGCATCGATATATCCGCGAAAATCCTTTTGCGAACGGCTATTGGTGCCCGTCACCGGAATGCGCGAGCCATAGGTCGCAAACGTCGAGATCCGATAGGCACCGCTGGAGGTCAGCGAACGATACTCGGTCTCGATTGCTGGTAGCACTGCCGAATAGGCATGCGTGGTCACGGTCAGGTCGCGGTTCGTCCCGAACTTCAGGTAGTAGGGAAGCGAAAGCTCCATCCCGTTGGTGCGCGTGTATTGCAGGTCGGGAAACAGGAAGCCGCCGGCCCCTTCGTCACCCAGCGGTTGGGTGAGCGTCGGTAACACGATCAGCGGAACACCGAACATCTCCAGGCGGGCACCTTTAAACGTCATCCGCTTTCCGGCGGGATCATGAATAATCCGAACCGCTGAAATCTGCCACGACGGCTTGCGCGGGCACCCACCGGCATCAACCACCGGGCAGGGCGAATAGGCGGCATTTTCCAGCGTGGTGACCCCGTTCGTGCGCGTCCCCCGGCGTGCGGCCAGTCGTCCGCCATCGGCCAGCACCAGCAGCAGATTGTTGACGACGCCGTCCTTCAGCGTGTCGGTCAACTGGACGTCGTCGCCATAGGCAGTGTCGCCGCCGGGGTTAACGACCACGACATTGCCATAGGCACGCACTTCGCCGGACTTCCGGTTCCACACGATCCGGTCGGCGCGAACGCGGTTGCCCTCGCTCGCCATGCGGACATCCCCTGCCGCGGTCACGATGTCGGTGTCGTTCTGATAATCGAGTTGGTCAGCGGCGAAATCGACCTGCTGGTCGGGCTTTGACCCCAGGGTGGGTACAACGGCCGGGGGGGCGACCACGGGCACCTTCGCCGGGGGAGCAGCGCCTGTCTGAGCCCCGGCCACACCCGCTGTGAGAAAGGCAAACGGCACCGATGCCAGGAGAAAAACGGTATAGCGCGTCACGGAAAGCCTTTTTGCACAACAGACCCGATACGGCTTGGCCTGCTTATCGCCTATCGCATTGCCGCGCACGGTCCGCAATCACGCGCTTTCAAAACTTCCGCGGTGCGCTTTGCACGAACCCGGGCTTGGGCGTAACAGCCGGTTTCCCCTGAGTCTTTTATCGAGCGAGCCATCAATGCGCGTGTCCTTTGTTTCAACCCGACCGAACTATTCCACCGACCTTGCCCTGCTGGTGCCGAAAAATGGCATTGCTGCCGCTGTTGCCGGGCATAAGGCGGCGGACAGCTTGCAAGCAGCGGCAACGCTGGGACGGTTCGACGGCGATGCGGGCACGCTGACCGAATATATTTCTGCCTCAGGCGATGGACCCGCGCGCGTGCTGCTGGCGGGGATTGGGGCGGGCACGCCCGAGGATTTCGAAAAAGCGGGAAGCGCATTGTGCGCCCGGTTGCTGATGTCCGGCGCGAAAACGCTGGTAATCGATGCGGCGGGGGCACCGGCAGCGTCGGCGGCTCGACTGGCGGCGGCTGTCCAGATGCGGGGCTGGCGCTATGACAAATATCGCACGAAGCTGTCGGACAAGCAGAAGCCGACACTGGATGAAGTCATCATCGTCAATGCCGAACCGGGCCTGGATACCGCCTGGGCAGCGGCGCGTGCGGTGGTGGAGGGCGTTTCGTTCACGCGTGAGCTGGTGACCGAGCCAGCCAACATCATTTACCCTGAATCTTTCGTCGATCGATGCCAGAAACTGGCTGAAGTCGGCGTTCAGATCGAAGTGTTGGACGAGGATGCGATGCGCGCGGCAGGCATGGGGGCGTTGCTCGGCGTGTCGCAGGGGTCGCGCCGGGAAGCACGACTGCTCGTCATGAAGTGGGACGGTACCGCCGGCACGGAGGCGACACCGGTCGTCTTTATCGGCAAGGGCGTGACCTTCGACACTGGCGGCATATCGATCAAGGGTGCGGCGGGCATGGAGGACATGAAGTGGGACATGGGCGGGGCGGGTGCCGTTGCCGGGGCGATGCTTGCGCTCGCGACGCGCAAAGCCAAGGCACATGTCGTCGGCATCTGCGGGCTGGTCGAGAACATGCCCGACGGTAATGCCCAGCGTCCCGGCGACGTGGTCACGTCGATGTCGGGACAGACGATTGAGGTCATCAATACCGACGCCGAGGGACGGCTGGTCCTGTGTGACGCGATGACATGGGCGCAGCAGCGGTTCAGCCCGAAGGTGATGATCGACCTTGCCACGCTGACCGGAGCCATGATCGTCGCGCTGGGGCATGAATATGGCGGGATGTTCGCCAATGACGATGGGCTGGCGGCACAGTTATCCGCAGCCGGTGCGTCGACGGGAGATCCGCTGTGGCGATTGCCAATGGGGGATGCCTATAACAAGCTGATCGATAGCCCGATCGCCGATATGAAGAACATCGGCCCGCGCGAAGGTGGCTCGATCACCGCGGCGCAATTCCTAAAGCGCTTCGTCGATCAGGGCGTGAAGTGGGCGCATCTCGATATCGCCGGCATGGTCTGGTCGTCCAAGCCCGGTGCGGTGTGGGACAAGGGAGCGACCGGCTACGGCGTGCGCCTGCTCGACCGCTATATTGCCGACAATCACGAACGCGTTGGCTGAGGCCCGGTTGCGCCTCGACGCTTAGCAGCCTAGTGGCGCTGCCGTTCCCACCCCTCAATTACGGAGCCGCACCAGTCATGGCCGGTACACGCACTTTTTCGATCATCAAACCCGACGCGACGCGCCGCAACATCACCGGGGCCGTCGTCAAGATGCTCGAGGAAGCCGGCCTGCGCGTCGTCGCCTCGAAGCGAATTCACATGACGCGCGAACAGGCCGAGGGCTTTTACGAAGTTCATCGGGAACGCTCGTTCTTCGGTGAACTGGTCGAGTTCATGATCTCGGGGCCGGTCGTCGTGCAGGTTCTGGAAGGCGAGAATGCCATGCAACGCAACCGCAACATCATGGGCGCGACCAACCCGGCCAACGCCGATGCTGGTACGATCCGCAAGGAACTGGCCGAATCAATCGAGGCGAACACTGTCCACGGTTCGGACAGCGACGAGAATGCTGCGATCGAGATCGCGTATTTCTTCAAGCCGGAAGAAATCATCGGCTGATTAGTGTCTGGTTTGGGGGCGCCTCTGGCGTCCCCGAATGTCAAAAGTCGGCAGCGATTTCCAGCAACGCATCAGGTCGCACCTCGCGCGTCACGAATTTTGCCAACGTCCGCGCATATAGTTGATGCTCGGCAATCAAGATGCGGGCAGCCAGCGTGGCTTCGGTGTCATCCCGTAGAATGGCGACTTCGGTCTGCCCGAGCACTTCTCCGCCATCCAGTTCGGCGGTAACGACATGGACCGAGCAACCAGACACCCGATCTCCAGCTTCGATAGCGCGAAGGTGCGTATCCAGCCCTTTGTATTTCGGGAGTAACGAAGGGTGGATATTGAGCATTCGGCCAGCCCAACTCTCCACAAAACCGTCCGACAATAGCCGCATATAGCCGGCCAGGACGACATAGGCGCAACGCGCTGCCCGGAGTTCGGCATGCAGCAGCGCGTCGAAATCGGCGCGCTTCAGGCCGCGATAATCGAGCGCGACGACCGGCACGCCCTCTGCTGCCGCCAGCGTTAGTCCCGCAGCATGGGGGTCGTTGGCGATAACCACAGCGATCTCAAACGGGCAATCGCTCGCCTTCGCGGCATAAATCAATGCCGCCATGTTCGAGCCGCGCCCCGAGATCAGGACACCGATCCGCGCCCGATCACTGGCCTGCTTATCCATTATGTGTGGCGGTCCAGTCGGCGCGTGCGCTCCATGTTTCGACCGATCCGTAAACCGTGCAACCCTTGTCGCCCGATTCTATCCTGCCGATCGGGAAGGCCGTTTCGCCTGCTTCGTTCAACGACCGGAGTACATCCTCGGCATCTTCGGCTGCAACGACGAGGGCCATTCCGACTCCACAATTGAAAGTGCGCGCCATTTCCTCGGGTTCGATCGCGCCTTGCGCCTGCAGGAACGCCATCAAACGCGGCTGTTCCCATGCATCGGCGTCCACATGGGCGTGCAGGCCGTCTGACATCACGCGGGGAATATTCTCGAGCAGCCCGCCGCCGGTTATATGCGCCATGGCCGCGATCTTGCCCGCACGCACGAGCGGCAGCAGAGACTTCACGTAGATCCGCGTTGGCTCCATCAACAGATCGATCAGGATATTTTCCTGGTCGAACAGGGCAGGGCGCTCCAGCTTCCAGCTACGGTCGGCCGCCAGCCTGCGCACCAGCGAAAATCCGTTGGAATGAACGCCCGACGAAGCCAGACCGATGATGAGGTCGCCAGTCTTTACCTTGTTACCCGTCAGCACTTGGGAGCGTTCGACCGCGCCAACGCAAAACCCGGCAAGGTCGTAGTCACCGCCCGAATACATTCCGGGCATTTCTGCCGTTTCACCACCGATCAATGCACAGCCCGCAATGCGGCAGCCTTCGGCGATTCCGGCGATTACACGCTCCGCCACTGCCGAATCGAGTTTGCCCGTGGCGTAATAGTCCAGGAAGAACAGCGGTTCGGCACCCTGCACGATCAAGTCATTAGCGCACATCGCGACCAGGTCGATGCCGACACCGTCGTGCCGGTCGTGTTCGATTGCGAGACGAAGCTTGGTGCCAACACCATCGTTGGCAGCCACCAGCAATGGATCGCTGTAACCTGCTGCTTTCAGGTCAAAGAATCCCCCGAAACCACCTAGCTCCGCATTGGCTCCGGGTCGTTTCGTGGACTTGGCCAACGGGCCGATCGCCCGCACCAGAGCATTGCCCGCGGCGATCGAAACGCCAGCTTGTTCGTATGTATATCCCGCCATTTATATGCGCCTAGCGACATCGCGCTTGGATTTCCACGTCTGACCCGTCAAAAGACCGCCGGTGAAGATTACACCGTTACCTGTCGTCCTGACGCTCGGCCTGCTTGGGCTGGCCGCAGCGGTGTTCGCCCAGATGGAAGGCGGCGACCGCGGTGTCGCGCCCATCGACTCATCGGGCAGCTTCGAAGTCACTGGGATCGACGTCGATGTCGCGGCGAAAACCGCCGATGCGGCGCGACTCGGCGGATGGCGTCTCGCCCAGCGCAAGGGTTGGCAGATGTTATGGGCCAAGATGCATGGCGGAGCGAGTGGCGCGCCGGGCTTGAGCGATTCGGACCTCGATTCGATCGTTGCGGGCATTGTCGTTGACGATGAACAGATCGGCCCAAATCGCTATGTCGCGAAATTAGGCGTTTTGTTCGACCGTGCGCGGGCGGGCCAGATACTTGGCGTCAGTGGCCAGATTGTCCGCTCTCCGCCGCTGCTGGTCATCCCCGTCGAATGGTCGGGTGGCGCGCCCCGCAGTCTCGAGACCCGTTCAGAATGGCAAAAGGCGTGGGCGCGGTTTCGCGCGGGCGCCAGTCCCATCGATTATGTCCGCCCGAGTGGCACCGGTTCCGACCCACTGTTGCTAACCGCCGGGCAAGCGCAGCGCCCTTCACGGAAATGGTGGCGGATATTGCTCGATCAATATGGCGCCGCAGATGTATTGATGCCGCAGGTCCGGCTTGAGCGACTTTGGCCGGGCGGCCCGGTTGTCGGCCATTTCAGTGCCCGTCATGGCCCGGATAATATCGAACTTTCCGCTTTCACGTTGCGCGTCGAATCGAGCGATGGCCTGCCACAGATGCTCGACGAGGGCGTCCGCCGGATCGACCAGGCCTATGCCGATGCGTTGTCGATGGGCATGTTGCGCCCCGATCCGTCGCTGATTATCGAGACGCCGGTGGATGTCAGTGCGCTGATCGCCAACGAAGCAGATATTGCGCCGATCGAGACCGGACCCGACAACAGCAGCACAGCAATTGCGGGCGGCGAGGTCAGGACCTACACCGTCCAATTCGATACCCCTGACGTCAGCTCGGTAACGGGTATCGAAGGGTCGGTGCGCGGCGTCCCGGGAGTGAAATCTACCGATACGACCAGTCTTGCGCTGGGCGGCACTTCGGTAATGCGCGTCTCCTTTGTCGGTGATATGGCGACATTGAGATTGGGATTGGCGGCGCGCGGGTTCCGGGTGGACGAAGGCAGCGGTACCCTCCGTATCCGACGTTTGGCACCAGCAGACCCTTCATCGGCACCATGAACCAGATCGCCCTGCCGCTCGACTGGCCGGCAGCGGAGACGGAAAACGCGTTCATCGTCTCGCCGTCGAATGCGGATGCTGTCCGCCATCTCCATTCACGCGGAACCTGGCCCGTCTGCGCCACGATCCTGACAGGGCCGCGCAAGTCGGGCCGCAGCCTGCTGGGTCGCGTCATTGCGGCACAGACCGGCGGGACGCTGATCGACAACGCCCAGGACCGCGACGAGACCGAAATCTTTCACGCGTGGAATGAAGCGCAACGCACGCGGCGGGCGCTTGTCCTGGTTGCCGACGCTGCGCCTCCGGAATGGCAGGTGAAGCTGATCGACCTGCGCTCGCGTCTGGCGGCAACACCGCATGTGGCTATCGGTGATCCGGACGAGGCGTTGATCGACCGCTTGATCACGATGCTGTTGGAACGTCGTGGCCTGATCCCGCAACACGGCGTCGTCCCCTATCTGACGCCGCGCGTCGAACGCAGTCATCATGCGGTCATCGCACTGGTCGATGCGCTCGATGCGGCTTCGCTGGCGTCTCATCGGGCCATCACCGTGCCGTTGGCACGCGCGGTGCTGTCAAGCATCGACGCTTCCGCCGCGGCAGGCTAGGGGAATGTCATATGCAGACCATCACGAATAATCCGATCGACGGGTCCACTTCCGTATCTGAATCACGCTATTTTAATCGCGAACTCAGTTGGCTGGCGTTTAACCGCCGCGTTCTGGACGAATCCGAAAATCGCGCACACCCGCTGATTGAACGGCTGCGGTTCCTGTCCATATCAGGCAACAATCTCGACGAATTCTTCATGGTCCGCGTTGCCGGACTGAAAGGTCAGCAGCTTCAGGGTATCGAACATGTTTCGGTAGACGGACTGACGATCGGGCAGCAACTGGCCGCAATCAGCGCCGATGCAGATGGCCTGATGGGTCGTCAACAGATTGTCTGGAGTAGCATTCGCGAAGAACTTGAAGACGCCGGCGTCCGCGTCCTCGACTTCGACGAGGTCGTCGGGGACCAGGTCGCGTGGCTGGAGCGCTATTTCCGCGAACAGATTTTTCCGGTCCTGACGCCACAGGCGCTCGACCCCGCCCACCCTTTTCCGTTTATCCCTAATCAGGGCCTGAGCGTAATCTTCGACCTGCTGCGCCAGTCGGACCGCGAACCGGTGCGCGAACTGGTCATGATCCCGCCGACCGTCCCCCGATTCGTGCGAATCCCTGGTGAACCGGCTTGCTACATCGCTCTCGAAAGCATCCTGCGTCGGTTCACCGGTATCATGTTTCCGGGCTACAAGGTGCTGGGGGCGGGGGCTTTTCGGATTATTCGGGACAGCGATATCGAGGTCGAGGAAGAGGCCGAGGACCTGGTCCGCTATTTTCGCAGTGCTATCAAGCGTCGTCGGCGCGGTCGCGTTATTCGGCTGGAGTTCGAAACCGGCATACCGCCCGAACTGGAAGCCGCGATCAAGGAAACGCTTGGCGGGGTCGATGGCATCTTTACAGAGACGGCGGGGTTCCTAGGGATCGGCGCGCTGGAAAGCCTGACCGACGAAGACCGGCCCGATTTGAAATTTCCGGCCTATGTCGCGCGCTTTCCCGAACGCATCCGCGAACACGGCGGCGACTGTTTTGCGGCGATCCGGGCCAAGGACATCGTTGTCCATCACCCCTATGAATCCTTCGACGTCGTATTGGCGTTCCTCAATCAGGCAGCGGCCGACCCCGATGTCGTGGCGATCAAGCAGACGCTGTATCGTGCTGGCAAGCAGCCGACGGTGATCCGCGCGCTGTGTGATGCGGCCGAGGCAGGCAAATCGGTGACCGCGGTCGTCGAATTAAAGGCCCGCTTCGATGAGGAGCAGAATTTGCTCTGGGCGTCCCAGCTCGAACGATCGGGTGTCCAGGTCGTCTATGGCTTCATCGAATGGAAAACCCACGCGAAGGTTTCGATGGTGGTCCGCCGCGAGGCCGAGGGGTTTCGCAGTTATTGCCACTTCGGCACCGGCAATTATCACCCGGTTACCGCGCGGGTTTACACCGACCTGAGCTTCTTCACCGCCGATCCCGGAATCGCGCGCGATGCCGCCCAGATGTTCAACTATATCACCGGCTACGTCGAACCCGCGGCGCTAGAACGATTGACACTCAGTCCCGTCCATTTGCGCGCGGCCCTGGTTGACCTGATCGACGTCGAGATCGCCAATGCGCGGAACGGTCAGTCCGGGGCGGTGTGGGCGAAGATGAACTCGCTGGTTGACCCCGCGATCATCGACAAGCTTTACGAAGCGAGCGCGGCGGGGGTCGTCGTCGAACTTATCGTTCGAGGGATTTGCTGCCTGCGACCCGGCGTGCCGGGGCTGTCCGAAACTATTCGCGTCAAGTCGATCGTCGGGCGTTTTCTGGAACACAGCCGGATTTGGGCATTCGGCAACGGGCGCGCGTTGCCCAACGACGGGGCGAAGGTTTATATTTCGTCGGCGGACTGGATGCCGCGGAACTTCGACCGGCGTGTCGAATATATGCTGCCCATCACCAATCCCACGGTCCACGACCAAGTGTTGGACCAGGTGATGGTTGCCAATTTGATCGATACCGAACAAAGTTGGGAGCTTAACAGCGACGGTGGCTACCGAAAGATGGCGACCGGGACCAAACCTTTCAACCTGCATTGGTATTTCATGACTAACCCGTCACTATCCGGTCGGGGCGCCGCGCTGGAGTCGGCGGGCTCAGTCCCGCATCTCAGCCTTGGGCGCCGCTGAATGCGCGACGGTCCAAGGCGGGCGATAATCGATATCGGGTCGAATTCGATCCGTCTGGTCGTCTATGATGGCCCGGTTCGGGCACCAGCGATCCTGTTCAATGAAAAGATTATGGCGGGGCTGGGTAATGGCCTCGCTGAAACGGGCCTGCTTGGTGCCCGTCCTATGGCGACGGCCCTGCGCGCGCTTGAGCGGTTCAAGGAACTGACGACCGCCATGGGTGCGACGTCCACGCGGACGGTCGCGACTGCTGCAGTGCGCGACGCCGTCAATGGCCCGCAATTTATCGAAGAAGTCTCAGCACTCGGTCTGGACGTCGAATTGTTGAGCGGAGAAGCCGAGGCCGAAGCATCGGGATACGGCGTGATTTCGGCGATGCCGCACGCCGAGGGCATTGTCGGCGATTTGGGCGGGGGCAGTCTGGAACTGGTCCGGGTCGGCGGCGGCAAGGTCCTGGCGCGGGTATCGATGCCGCTTGGTGTGCTGCGCCTCGCCAGTATCCGCGCTTCGGGTCGGGGCGCTCTCGACCGGCATGTCCGCAAATTGCTCAAGAAAAGCGGTTGGGTGATCGAGAAAGATTTGCCCTTCTATCTGGTCGGCGGTTCGTGGCGCGCGCTTGCACGGTTGCACATGCACCTGTCGTTGTGGCCGCTACCCATTCTTCACGGCTATGCCATGCCATCGGCAGCGGCGGCGCGCATGGTGCGGGTGCTGGCGCAGATCGGGCGCAAGCGGTTAAAGGCAATCAGTGCAATCCAGTCGAGCCGCGTGCCCGCGCTGGTCGATTCGGCGGCGTTGCTGGCGATCCTGGGGAGACTGCTCGAAAGCAGCGTCCTGATCGTGTCGGCGGCGGGGCTTCGCGAAGGCCTGTTGTATGAGGGGCTCTCGGAAGAGCAGCGTGCCGAAGACCCACTGATCGCGGCTGCGCGCGAATCGGGTGCGCGACAGGGCCGTTTCGCCGAACATGGCGACGTCCTGCATGAGTGGATCGCGCCACTGTTCGCCGAAGAGAGCGAAAGCGACACCCGTCTTCGACACGCCGCCTGCCTGCTGAGTGACGTTGCCTGGGCGGCTAATCCCGATTTCCGCGCTGAGCGCGGTCTTGAAATCGCGTTGCACGGTAACTGGGTCGGCATCGATACCCGCGGACGGGCGATGGTGGCGCAGGCGTTGTTCAGCAGTTTTGGCGGCGGCGGCATGGCCCCGGTGCCCAGCTTGCTGGCTTCGTCCACCGAGATAGCAATGGCGATCCGGTGGGGGCTGGCCATGCGATTTGGCCAACGGCTGAGCGGAGGCGTGGCAGGTCCGCTGACCGACAGCCATCTCGGGCTCGACGAGGAGAGCCTGTGGCTGAAGCTGGATGACGTAAAGTCGGGTCTTTACGGCGAAGTGGTCGAACGGCGTCACCGCCAGCTTGCAACCGCGCTGCGGAAGACCGCGCGGCTGGCCTAGTTTTTGGACAGGACAATTTCCTCGGTCCGCGTCATCTTCATCCGGCCGTTGACGACCGCAAAGGCCAGTCGCCCTTCGACAAGGTCGAGCGCGTCGCGACCAAATTGATCAAACCGCCAGCCTTTCAATATTGCGAGATCGGTCCGCACGCCCGCTGCCAGCAGATCCAGTTCCTCGTTCCGCGCCAGCAAGCGCGCCGCGACGCTGGTTTCCTTGGCACGGATCTTCAGCAGGAGTTTCAGCAGGTCAGCCACCAGCGCACCATCCTTGCCCAGTCCGGGCTTGCGATCGTCGCGCACCGGCATGAGGTCCGCGGGCATCGGCTGGGCGTGTTCCAGCGCAGCCAGCATCCGCGCGCCGA
Source organism: Sphingomonas sp. (assembly GCF_025353885.1). Taxonomy (GTDB): domain Bacteria; phylum Pseudomonadota; class Alphaproteobacteria; order Sphingomonadales; family Sphingomonadaceae; genus Sphingomonas_O. The sequence goes on from NZ_JANXNX010000011.1 coordinate 36,221, forward strand.
TATCGTTGCTCGCCCACGACGTCGAAAGTCCGCGCACCTTTGCCAGATCGCCCTGTGTCCGGGGCGGGTGCATGGCGAGATCACCGAGCGTCTCGTCCTTGACAACCCGGCCGCGCGGCAGGTTCTTGTTGCGCGCTTCGTGCTCGCGCCACCCCGCCAGCGCGCGCAATCGCCCTAGCACCTCCGGCTTGCGACTCGCAATTTTCACGCGCTTCCACGCGTCACCCGGTTCGGTCACATAGTTGGACGGGTCGGCAAGCCGCTCCATCTCCTGGTCGAGCCAGTCCCCGCGGCCGGTCTTCATCAGCTTGTCGAGCATCATCGGGAATATGCGCGCAAGATGGGTCACGTCCCCGATGGCATAGTCGATCTGCCGCTTGTCGAGCGGACGGCGACCCCAATCCGTAAACCGCGCGCCTTTGTCGAGCGTGATGCCGATCCATTGATCGACCAGATTCGAATAACCGACCTGTTCCCCTTGGCCGAGCGCCATCGCTGCAATTTGAGTATCGAAGAGCGGATAGGGCGTCTTGCCAGTCAGATTGTGAACGATTTCAATGTCTTGGCCACCGGCATGAAAGACTTTCAGTACCTCAGCGTTTTCGGTCATGAGGTCGAGCAAGGGCCGCATGTCGATGCCGTCCGCCTTTGGATCGATCGCAGCAGCCTCATGTTCGTCGGCGACCTGGATCAGACACAGGTCCGGCCAGAATGTATTTTCCCGCATGAATTCCGTGTCGACCGCGATGAAGCGCGACTTGGCCATTCGGATGCAGAATTCGGTGAGGGTGGCGGTGTCTGTAATGAGCGAGTGAATCTTCATTGCGCATCCATAGCGGCAAGCCGCGCCTTGACAAACCGGGGCTTGGCCTGTGTTAGCCAGCGCCATGACACTCCACGCCTATCGCACCCATACTTGCGCTCAGTTGCGCGCCGCCGATGTCGGTGACACCGTCCGTTTGTCGGGCTGGATCCACCGCAAGCGCGACCATGGCAATTTGCTCTTCGTCGATATTCGCGATCACTACGGCATCACACAGATCGTCACCGACACCGATTCCCCGGCTCATGCCGTGCTTGACAAGTTGCGCGCGGAGTCGGTCGTCACCATTACGGGCAAGGTTGTGGCGCGTTCGCAGGAAACGGTGAATGCCAACCTGCCATCGGGCGAAATTGAGGTGCGGGCCGATGACGTGTCGGTTCAGTCGGCCGCCGCCGAACTGCCGATGCCGGTGTTTGGGGACGCTGAATACCCGGAAGAAATTCGCCTGAAATACAGGTATCTAGACCTACGTCGTGAACGCCTGCACGCCAATATCGTCCTGCGTTCGAACGTCATTTCCTCGATCCGCAAACGCATGATCGACCAGGGCTTTACCGAATTTCAGACACCGATCCTGACTGCCTCCAGTCCGGAGGGCGCGCGCGATTACCTGGTGCCAAGCCGTGTCCATCCGGGAAAATTCTACGCGCTTCCGCAGGCGCCGCAGATTTTCAAGCAACTGTTGATGGTTGCGGGTTTCGACCGGTATTTTCAGATTGCGCCCTGTTTCCGGGATGAAGACGCGCGTGCCGACCGTTCGCCGGGCGAATTCTACCAGCTCGACTTCGAGATGAGCTTTGTAACGCAGGACGATGTGTTTGCGGCGATCGAGCCAGTGCTGCACGGCGTGTTCGAGGAATTTGCCAATGGCCGCAAGGTTAGCCCCGCGCCATTCCCGCGCATCCCTTATCGCGAATCAATGCTGAAATACGGGTCGGACAAACCCGATCTCCGTAATCCGCTGATCATCACCGACGTTTCGGACCATTTTGCTACGTCCGGGTTCGGTCGTTTTGAATCGATCGTCGCAGAGGGTGGCCGCGTTCGTGCCATCCCCGCACCGAATACGGCTGAAAAAAGCCGCAAGTTCTTCGACGAAATGAACAGCTGGGCGCAGGGTGAGGGTTTTGCTGGCCTTGGCTATATCACCCAGAAGAATGGCGAACTGGGTGGCCCGATCGCCAAGAACCATGGCGAGGAGGCAACGCGCAAGCTGGTAGCTGAACTCGGGCTTGGGCCTGACGATGGCATTTTCTTTGCCGCTGGTCCCGAACTGACCGCTGCCAAACTCGCCGGAGCCGCGCGCACCCGCGTCGGCCAGCAACTCGGCCTGATCCCGCAGGGTGAGTTCCGCTTCTGCTGGATCGTGGATTTCCCGATGTATGAGTACGACGAGGATGCCAGGAAACTCGATTTCAGCCACAATCCGTTCTCGATGCCGCAGGGCGAACTGACGGCGCTGGAGACCATGGACCCGCTCGACATCCTGGCGTTCCAGTACGACATCGTCTGCAACGGTATCGAACTGTCGTCGGGCGCGATCCGGAATCATCGTCCTGACATTATGTACAAGGCGTTCGAGATTGCAGGTTATTCGCAGGCCGAGGTCGACACCAATTTCGCCGGGATCATCAACGCATTTAAGCTCGGCGCGCCTCCGCATGGCGGTTCGGCCCCGGGCATCGACCGCATCGTCATGATGCTGGCGAACGAGCCGAATATCCGCGAGGTGATCGTCTTCCCGATGAACCAGAAGGCTGAGGACGTGATGATGGGCGCACCCGCGCCCGCGACCGCGAAACAGTTGCGGGAATTATCGATCCGGTTGATTGATGGCCCCAAGGATTGATCGAGTCGTTAGGACAGCATGCCGATGAACAGCCACGACTTCGTTGTTAAGCGTGCGGACGGCAGCGATCTGGCCCTGTCCGAGATGACCGGCCCCATCCTTGTCGTGAACGTGGCGTCCAAATGCGGGTTTACGCCGCAATACGAGGGGCTGGAAGCGCTGCAGAGCGAATATGGCCCGCGCGGGCTGACTGTCCTTGGTTTTCCATGCAACCAATTTGGCGGACAGGAGCCGGGCGACGCGGCGGAGATCGCCAGTTTCTGCGCGCTGACCTATGACGTGTCGTTCCCGGTCCTGGCCAAGGTTGAAGTCAACGGCGACGGTGCTGACCCGTTCTACAAATTTTTGAAGCACGCCAAACCGGGCTTGCTGAGTCTTGAATCGATCAAATGGAATTTCACCAAGTTCCTGATCGACAGACAGGGCAATGTCGTATCGCGTCACGCCCCTACCGAAAAGCCCGCCGCCCTCGCGCCTGAGATCGAGAAATTGCTGTCGTGAAAACGCCTGACTGGTCCGCCCCTGCCAAGCTGATCGAACGCGATGATTCGGGTTCCGAGATGTCGTATGATTTCCACGAGCGGGATACGGGCACTCTTGCCGAGATGGTTGCGAAGGTCGCCGGAATGACGGCCCATGAACGTGCGCGCATGGTCATCGATGGAGGCGCGCAAGGGACGATTAATGTCGCGCAGATCGTCGAACTGGCGGCGCGCGACGACTTTCCGGTTTGATGCGTGACAGATAAGCGTTAACACGGGCGATGGCCCACGCGCAGTTCGTTCCCCTTCGTGTCTTCTCCGCCTACACCATGCTCGAAGGGGCCATCGATCCCAAGGAAATCGCGAAGCGCGCGCGCGAACTCGGTTTTCCGGCAGTGGCAATCTGTGACCGCAACGGCCTTTACGGCGTCATGCCCTTCACCGATGCATGTCGTGCGGCGGGGGTTCAGCCGATTATCGGCACATTGCTCTGCGTCGCACGGCCTGACCTGCCTCAGGGCGCGCCACCAGCCTACGACTGGCTGGCGCTTTATGCTCAGGATGAGACTGGCTACAATAATCTTTGCGCGCTGGTGTCAGAGGCTCACCTGGGAAGGCCGATCGAGGAGCAGGCCCATGTCGTTTTCGACAAGCTCGCGCTTCATGCCGATGGCCTGATTGCGCTGACTGCCGGTGCCGAGGGGGCGCTGGCTAAGCTACTCGCCGCTGGCCAGCACGATTCGGCCAGCGTCTATGTCAACCGGCTGACGGCTTTGTTCCCAGGGCGGCTCTACGTCGAACTTGCCCGTCGTCTTGATGCGGTCGAAGGTGCAGCCGAGCCTCATCTGATTGCGCTTGCCGATGGTCGAGACCTGCCACTCGTCGCCACCAACCCGTCTTGCTATGGCGAGGCGAGCTTTCACAACGCGCACGATGTGATGCTCTGCATCGCCGCCTCGGCCTACGTCGATAGCGATGATCGCGCCAAGAGTTCGCCGGACGCCTGGATCAAGCCCGCCCACGACATGCGCAAGCTGTTCGACGATTTGCCCGAGGCGCTGGCCAACACATTGGTACTGGCACAGCGGTGCGCGGTCGACGCGCCCACGCGCAAGCCCATCCTGCCAAGTCTGGCGGGCGACCCGCAAGCCGAGACGGCGCAATTGATCCGCGATGCCCATGCCGGGCTCGATGTGCGACTGGCGCTGGTCCCCGTGACCGACGCGGAGGTCTATCGCAAGCGGCTCGACTTCGAACTGAACGTCATTACCAACATGGGATTTTCCGGTTATTTCCTGATCGTCGCCGATTTTATCAAATGGGCGAAGGACAATAATATTCCCGTCGGGCCGGGGCGCGGTTCGGGTGCCGGGTCGGTCGTCGCCTGGGCGCTCACCATCACCGACCTCGATCCCCTGAAGCTCGGCCTGTTGTTCGAGCGTTTCCTGAATCCCGACCGCGTGTCGATGCCCGATTTCGACATCGACTTTTGCGAGACGCGGCGCGAGGAAGTTATTCGCTATGTCCAGCGCAAATATGGCCGCGGGCAAGTGGCGCAGATCATCACGTTTGGACGGCTGAAGGCGCGCGCTGTGCTGAAGGATACCGGGCGCGTCCTCCAGATGAGCTATGGCCAGGTCGATCGCCTAGCCAAGGCCGTGCCAAATCATCCGACCGATCCGTGGACGTTGCAACGCGCGTTGAACGGCGTGTCTGAACTGGCGGCCGAGTATAAGTCCAATACCGACGTGCGCCGACTGTTCGACCTGGCCATGAAGCTGGAGGGGTTGCCGCGCCATTCCTCGACCCATGCGGCGGGTGTCGTCATCGGCGACAGGCCGCTGGACCAACTAGTTCCGCTGTATCGTGACCCGCGTTCCGACATGCCCGTGACGCAGTTTGATATGAAATATGTCGAGGCGGCGGGACTGGTGAAATTCGATTTTCTCGGGCTGAAGACACTGTCGGTGCTGCAACGCGCGCTTGACATGATCGAGGAACGCGACGGCCACCGTCCCAACCTGGATACCCTGGGATGGGACGATGAGTCGGTTTATGCCTTGCTGCAAAAAGGGGACACGGTCGGCGTCTTCCAGCTCGAATCCGAAGGAATGCGACGCGCGCTGTCGTCGGTCAGGCCCAGCAATTTCGGCGACATCATCGCCATCGGTGCGCTCTATCGCCCGGGGCCAATGGATAATATTCCGCTGTTTGCCGACCGCAAGAACGGCCGTGTCATCATCGAATATCCGCATCCTCTGCTGGAAACGATCCTGTCCGAAACTTACGGCATCATCGTTTATCAGGAACAAGTGATGCAGGCGGCCCAGGTGCTGGCCGGGTATTCGCTTGGCGAAGCAGATCTATTGCGCCGCGCGATGGGCAAGAAGATCCAGAAGGAAATGGACGATCAGCGTGCGCGCTTCGTTTCGGGGTGTGCCGCCAATGACATTGCACCGCCCAAAGCCAACGAACTGTTCGACCTGATCGACAAGTTTGCGGGCTATGGTTTTAACAAAAGTCACGCCGCCGCCTATGCCGTACTTTCGTATCAGACGGCGTGGCTCAAAGCACACTACCCGCAGGACTTTTTCGCGGCTTCGATGGCCTATGACCTTAGCAACACCGATAAGCTGGCGATTTTTGCCGATGACATGCGCCGCATGGGCGTGCGCGCGCTGGCACCCTGTATCAACGCCAGCGGCGCTGACTTCACGGTGGAATCGGATGACGACGGGCTGGTCGTGCGGTTCGCACTTGGCGCGTTGAAGGGCGTTGGCGAAGGGGCGATGGAACAGCTTTGCGAGGAGCGGGCGGAGAACGGGCCGTTTAAGAGCCTCGACGACCTGGCGCACCGGATAAATCCGCGACTGATCAATCGCCGTCAGCTTGAAAGTCTGGCGGGTGGCGGGGCGTTCGACGCGCTCACCGAAAATCGTGCCGGGGCTTTTGCCGTTGCCGAAAACATCCTCGCTGTGGCAAATTCTGCTGAGAGCGGTCGGTCGAGCGGGCAGGGCGGGCTGTTCGGTGGCGTCGTGGAAACCATGGCCGCGATCCAGATTCCGCGGACGGCCAATTGGACATTGTCAGACAGGATGACCGCCGAAAAGGACGCCTTTGGTTATTATTTCTCGGCGCATCCGGCAGACCGATATTCACACGTCGCGGCGACCCACGGTGCGCGCAGCTATTCGGCGCTGTGCGCGCAGCCTGCACCCGGCGATGGCTCGCGGGCGACAGCGGTCATGGCGGCGCTGGTCGAAGAGGTTAAATATCGGACCTCGGCGCGCGGCCGACGCTATCTAATGGCGACGATGTCCGATGCTTCGGGCCAGTTCGTGGCAACGTGTTTCGATGACGATGTGTCGAAGAATATCGAGGAAGCGGCGCGCAACGGCGGCTGCGGCTTGTTCACCGTCGAGCTTGATCGCAAGCCCGGCGAGGAAACACCCCGCGTAACGGTCCGGCGTATCCAGCCATTGGAGGGACTGGCGGGGAACGCGCGATTGAAAGCGGATGTGCGCGTGCATGACAGCGCGGGGATAACGGCGCTCGCGTCGCTGCTGACAGGCTCGCGTGGCGGGCGCAGCGAAGTGTTTGTGACCGTTGCGCTGCCCACAGGCGCCGAGGCACAACTGTTGCTGGGTCGTGATTTCCTAATCGACGGCGAACTGGCCGACCGGATCGGGGCGCTCGACGGCATCGATGCAATCAGCCTCACACAGGCGATATCGCCGAAGCTGGCGCTGGTTTCCTGACCAGCGCCACGATCGGTTATTTGGGCCTGCTGCCGAACAATATTGCGCGTTCCTCGTCGGTCATGGGCGTGGTCCTCGCCCCATAGGCTGCCTCCTTGCCGGCATAGACCTTCAGCACGGCAGGGCGCGCGCCGACCCTGTCGAACCAGCGTTTCAGATGGGGATGGTCGGCCAGGTTCTGCTTGTGGTTCTCATGCGGTACGATCCACGGATAAATGGCCATGTCGGCAATCGAATAGTCGCCGGCGACATAGTCCCTGCCATCGAGTTGTTTGTCCAGAACACCGTATAACCTCTTGGTTTCGTTGACATAACGCTCGATGGCGTAAGGCACTTTTTCTGGCGCATAGACATTGAAATGGCCGTTCTGCCCCGCCATCGGGCCAAGGCCGCCAACCTGCCAGAACAGCCATTCCAGCGTGGTGGTCCGCTGCCGGATGTCGCGCGACAGGAATTGACCGGTTTTCTCGGCCAGATATAGCAGGATCGCGCCCGATTCGAACAGAGTGATCGGCGCGCCGCCATCGGCGGGTGCAGTATCGATAATCGCCGGAATGCGATTGTTGGGGGAAATCTTCAGGAAGGGTGGATCGAATTGCTCGCCCTTGCCGATGTTGACCGGAAATATCGTGTTCTCGACACCTGCATCTTCCAGAAACAGCGAAATCTTCAGCCCATTCGGCGTGGGCCAACTGTGTAGTTCGATCATCCCGGTTTCCTTGTTTGTTGCGGAGGTGTTGCAAAGATAGGCACGGGCGCGCCGCGAAACAGGGAGAAGCAGATTACTTAAACGAGAAAGTTCAGAAAAGCCGCATCTGCGCGCCCATCGGCGGACGGAACAGGTCGGTCCGCAAACGGACGCGGTCGCTATTCAATCCATGCCGCTTGCAGCCTATCCTGAAGCGCGTGAGCATCAGGTCGTACCACGGCCCCGATCCCCGCATCCTTGTGCCAAAACCTGGATCGTTGTCGCGCCCACCTCGGATTGACTGGATCATCGTCATCACCTTGCCTGCCCGGTCGGGGAAGTATTCGTCTAGCCATGCCCGGAACAGGGGGGCAACCTCGAACGGCAGGCGCACCGGGATGAACGATGCCCGCATGGCTCCGGCATCGGCCGCAGCCGCCAGAATATGTTCCATTTCGCCATCTGTGATGGCCGGGATGACCGGCGAGATTGACACTTGCACCGATACTCCGACAGCAGCCAGCTTTTCCACCGCGATCAGGCGGCGGCGCGGAGTGGGGGCACGCGGCTCGACCGTCATGGCAATTCGCGGGTCAAGCGACGTGATTGACATCATCACCGATACCAGCCCTTCCGAAGCCATCTCTGCGAGCACCCCGAGGTCGTCGAGCACCCGGTCCGACTTGGTCGTAATCATCAGCGGGTGCCGGGTTTCGGCAAGGACCGCAATGCACTCACGCGTAATCCGCCATTGGCGCTCGATCGGTTGATAGGGATCGGTATTGGTGCCCATCGCGATCGGCGCAACATGGTAACCGGGCTTCGTAAGCTGGACGCGCAGTAACGCAGCGGCATCGGGCTTGGCAAAAAGCTTGCTCTCAAAGTCGAGGCCCGGCGACAAGTCATGAAACGCATGAGTCGGCCGCGCAAAGCAATAAATGCAACCATGTTCGCAGCCGCGATAAGCATTGAGTGAGCGATCGAACGGAACATCCGGGGATGCATTAAACGAGATGATCGTTTTGGGACGCTCGACGGTGACCGTGGTGCGCAGTGGGGGAGGGGCACCGTCCAGAGCTTCCCGATCGTCCAGCCAATCGTCATTGTCTTCGCGCACAGGCACATTGAAACGCCCACTGGCGGAATTTAGTGTCGCCCCCCGCACCGTGCGTTTTGGCTTTTGCATGGAACATACATGGAACAGGATGACAATCCTGTCCAGTGCGAAAGCTATCTTTCGCGCAGGCGCGGCATCAGTTCGACGAAGTTACAGGGCCGGTGGCGGCTATCAAGCTGCGTGCTGAGAATGCCTGTCCAGCCGTCTTCGACTGCGCCGGTGGAACCCGGCAGCGCAAAGACATAGGTGCCGCGGACTACAACCGCGCAGGCCCGCGATTGGATGGTGGACGTGCCAATCTTGGCAAATGACAACCAGCGGAAGAGTTCGCCGAAGCCCGGAATATCCTTGCCACCCAGTCGCGCCAGTGCATCAGGCGTGACATCACGCCCCGTCACCCCGGTGCCGCCGGTGGAAACGATGCAGTCGACTTCTTCCTGGTCAATCCATGCGTGCAGCCGGGCAACGATCGCATCGACGTCGTCACGCACAATCGCGCGCTCGGCAAGGACGTGGCCCGCGTCAGTCAGCAGCGTGACCAGCTTGTCGCCCGACCGGTCGTCGACTGCGCTGCGCGAATCGGAAACCGTCAGAACCGCAATCCGGACCGGCAGGAACGTCGCAGCCTCGTCGATCAATGGCCGGCCCGCTCGGCACTCGCGACCTGCACGGCGCCGGGGAATTTCGGCCACAAGCCCTGTACCAGCGCATCGCGGCTCGCGGTCTTCTTGCCCGCCTGTTGTTGATACATCCAGTAGTTGCGCATGACGGTCGTCACATACCCGCGCGTCTCCCAGTAAGAAATCGATTCGATGTAAAGCAACGGATCGCGATTGAGTGCCTCGCCGCGCGCGTTCCAGCGGTCGAGTGGACCCGGACCGCAGTTGTAGGCGGCGATCACTTTCGGCAGCAGCCCACCGGTGACGCTCATGTCCCGCAGCTTCTCGATATAGGTCTGGCCATATTCCATGTTGACCGACGGCGATGCGAGCGACCCCATGACGGTCTCGCCCTTGTTGCGTGCCATGATTTGCGCGGTGGCGGGCATGACCTGCATCAGGCCACGCGCTCCGGCAGCACTTGTCGCATTAACACGAAAGTTCGATTCCTGGAGCGCATGGGCAAAGACCAGCGATTTGTCCACGCGCCAACCGCCCTGCGGCACCCAACTGTTGGGGGCAGGATAACGGCCCTCCGCCGTGGTCCGTGCACCCGTCGGGCCATTATGAGCCAGCCACAATTGCGTCGCGGGCAGGTTCAGCTTGCCGGCAATCAGGGTCAGCGTCGCATGTTCGATAGGGACGCCAATGCGTGCCTGCCAGCGGATCAGTTCGTCGGCCCGGTCGAGCTGTCCGATTTCAGCAAGCGCCAGGGCGGCGCGGATGTTGGGATGATCGGCAACAGCGCGGATTGTCGCGCTGCCATCGTCGTCCTTGGCCCGAGCGAGTCCCATCGCCGCCTGTGCCAGCAGGCCATAGAATGTCTCATCGAGCCGCGCCGCTGCCCGAAGGTGCGGCTGCACACGGTCAGGCTGATGCGCGGCCATGTCGGCCCGCGCCGCCCAATAATGACCCGCCGCCACCATCTCTGGATCGGACGACATCCGCGTTTGAGCGGAGAACGCGTCCGAAGCGCCGGTAAAATCCTTTTGCCGCCAAGCTGCGAGCCCCGCGACCCACTGCCCTTGCGCCGCCCAGTCTCCCGTTCCGGCACTGGCGCGCGTTGCCAGGGCGCGAGCGTTCTTGTCGTCACCGGTTAGGAAATACGACCACGCCACGCGTTGCCGCCATTCGGTGACGGCGGCAGGGGACAGCTTGTCCTCGTTCATCACCAGCAGCGCCTCGGCCTCGATGGGCCGATCTTCCTTGATCAGCGGCAGAATCTGCGCGGCGAGCCAAGCCGCTTGCGGGTCACCGGTTGTTGCCGACACGCGCGAACGGCGGGGCGCGGTGCCCAGCCAGTAGAGTTGCCGCACCTCGGGAAGCGCGGGCACGGCGTCCGCGCCACGCGACGACGCCAGACGCACCAGCGCCACCGACTGCGGAAGCTCGGGTGCCTGGGTTGCCAGTGCGGATAAGGCGGGACCTTCGATCCTTGGCGAACCCTTGCCCAGATAGATCAACGCGCGTGCGACCGGGTGAAGCGGCCCTGCCGGCATTGCATCCAGTTTCAAGCCTGCGTCCGACCAGGCCTGCGCATCGATTGCAGCGAATATTTCCTGATATTGCGCGCGGGCATTTGGTCCAAGCTGGACCGGCAGCACGACGTTGGCAGTTGATGCGGTAGATGCCTGTGCGACGCCTGAAATACCGCTCGCTGCCAGAAGAACTGTCGCCAGAGCCAGACCAAATTTCACAAAACGTCCTTTTCAACCAATAGCTTCATACTGTCCCACGCCCGCTTCTTTTTCTCGCGGGTATCGAGGATGCGCGGATGGGCCGTTGCAATGACGTCGACCATGACACCATCAAGGTTAACAGTCTGTAAACTTCCGCTTGCCTGCACGTCGGTCATCCCGAGGATTGCACAACTCGCCGCCGATCCAACCACCCAAAGCTGTTGGGGTGCCACGAACCTGACATGGTCGCGCGCCAGTTCGGACAAGGACTTGACCGCCGCATCGCTCAGCCGACCGCTTGGCGGACGGCCCGGCGAGACACTCGCGAGATAGATTGTATCGCGGTCACGACCGAGTGAACCCAGCATCTTTTCGAATAGCGGCGACAGCGCTCCGGCGAAATACAAGCCCGATTCGACATCGGCGATTTCGGGAACCCCGGTTAGCACCATCAGCCCACTTGACGCATTTCCAGCCGGTCGAACCCGCCGCGCGACCGGACCAATTTCGGGAACATTGTTGCTCGTCATCAGCCAGTCGACCAGTGTTTCGAGAGATTTTGGTTTTTCAACCCGGGTGGTGACGACCACCGGCGGGCGGTCAGGTGCCGCTACGGCGGCAGCGAGCCAATTGCGTGGTTTTTCGTCGATCATGACGTCAACACCGGCATCGCGCCACCACCGCATCGCACTCGACACGTGATCGCCAGTCGTAGTTTCGGTTGTGAGCCCCATCTGCCAAGATCAAGCGGGATGTTGACCTCGCGGTCAATCTTTGTGACCGAAGATGCAGACAGTCCGTTTTCCGCGCGCGCCGAAGTGCCGGATGAGATAAGGAAGTGTGATGAGCGAGCAGGAAACCGAGAACGCAGTCGATCGTGAATCGATGCCCTATGACGTCGTCATCGTCGGCGGTGGCCCGGCGGGCCTGGCCGCTGCAATCCGGCTCAAACAATTGGACAGCGACCTGGCTGTCTGCATTCTGGAAAAGGGATCGGAGGTCGGCGCGCACATCCTGTCAGGCGCGGTCGTCGATCCCCGCGCGCTCGACGAACTGCTCCCCGACTGGCGGACAATGGGGTGCTCGCTGGCCGACGTCCCGGTTACGGACAACTGGCACTGGGTGCTGACGGCCCGCAAGAAATATGCCCTGCCGCATCTGATGATGCCACCGTTCATGAACAACAAGGGCACCTATACCGGCAGTCTCGGCAATTTGTGTCGCTGGCTGGCTGAACAGGCTGAGGGACTGGGGGTCGAAATTTTCCCGGGCTTCCCTGCTGCGGAAGTCCTCTACAGCGATGACGGCTCGATCAAAGGCGTCGCGACCGGAGAGATGGGTGTCGCTCGCGACGGGTCGCACAAATCCGACTACCAGCCCGGGCTCGAGCTCCACGCGAAATACACTTTCTTTGCAGAGGGCGCGCGAGGACATTTGACGCGCCAGCTGAAGGCAAAGTTTGATCTTGAAGCCAATTGTGAGCCACAAGTCTATGGTATCGGTTTGAAAGAGCTGTGGGACATCGACCCCGCTCTGCACGTTCCCGGGCGCGTCGTGCACACCCAGGGCTGGCCGCTTGACGATGCGTGGGGCGGCGGGTTCCTGTATCACCAAGCTAACCACCAGGTCGCACTGGGCTTCGTCGTCGCGCTCGATTATTCCAACCCGCATCTGTCTCCATTCGAGGAGTTTCAGCGCTGGAAACATCATCCGGAGATTGCTGCTATCCTTAAAGGAGGCCGCCGTGTCTCCTATGGTGCGCGTGCCATCAACGAGGGTGGCTGGCAGTCGGTCCCGAAACTGGCCTTCCCGGGCGGTGCGCTGATCGGCTGCTCGGCAGGGTTCGTGAACGTGCCGCGGATCAAGGGCAGCCATACGGCGATGAAGTCGGCGATGCTGGCCGCCGAAAGCGCCGCCGCTGCAATCAAGGCCGGCCGCACTTCCGACGAATTGAGCGACTACGAACCCGCCGTCCGCAACAGTTGGATCGCGAGCGAATTGAAAAAGGTCATCAACACCGAGCCACTCGTCGCCAAATTCGGCGGAACCATCGGGACGGTTCTGGCCGGCATGGACATGTGGATGCGCACGCTGAAGATTGGTCTGCCCTTCACGATGAAGCATCACCGGGACAACGACAGCCTGTGGCGCAAGGATCTGGTCAAGCCGATTAAATATCCAAAGCCCGACGGCGTGCTGAGCTTCGACAAACTGTCATCCGTCTTTATTTCGAACACCAATCACGAGGAAGATCAGCCGGTCCATCTAACACTGAAGGATCCCGACGTCCCGATCACCGTCAACCTGGCGCTGTATGACAGTCCGGAACAGCGCTATTGTCCCGCCGGCGTCTATGAGATCGTCGGGCAGGACGTCGGCGATCCGAGGCTTCAAATCAACGCGCAGAACTGCGTCCATTGCAAAACGTGCGACATCAAGGACCCGATGCAGAACATCGTCTGGGTGACGCCGGAGGGCGGCGGTGGCCCGAACTACCCGAATATGTAGCCTGGCCCTGTTGCTGGCCGGTTTCGGTCCGGTCGAGGCGTTGGCCGGTCGGGGCAACCCTTCCGCGCTCGGCCTATACGCCCGGGCCCGGGTTGCTGGCGGCAGCGAAACCGTGCACCTCTACAACGACGCGCTGACAGCGGCGCCCGATCAAAAGACCGTCGCGCTCCACGCCTATCGACAGGCGATCATTAGCGGCGACTACCGACTGGCCCTGCGCGCGGCCCAATCGCTCGAGCGGTTGGACTTCGTGCCCGCCGATGGCCGCCTGGTGCTCTATATTGCGGCGTTGCGCGATCGTGACTGGCAGGCCGCCCGCGCGCGCCTGGACATGATTTCGCGGTCGACCGAGTTTGCCTTCATGGTGCCGATCCTCGCCGATTGGCTGACGCTGGCCGGGGTTGCCGCCGACCCGATTGCTGCCGCCCCGGGCGCCGCCAACCGTGCGCTGACCGCCAACGATGCCTATGTCCAGGAAAACCATGCGCTGCTGATGCTTGCTCGCGGTGACGTGGATGGCGGCAGCACCCTCGTCCAGACATTGTGGCGGCATGACCCGTATCGATCTCAATCGCTGCGGCTGACGGCGGCGGCCACTTTGGCAAAGCGTCGCCAGCGTGATGCTGCAAACCGCCTGCTCATTGCCGATGACCGATCGACGGTTATCGCGCGGGGACTGATCGCCCAGAAACACAAGCTCGACATCGCCACCGAAATCCCGGCCAGCGGCACCGCGTTCCTGTTGTCGCGTATGGCGGGAGATCTGATCACGCAGGGGTCGGGCAGGGCCGCTGTGACGCTGGCTCGCCTCGCAGAATTTGCGGACCCGCAGAACCCACGCATCGCTCTCATCGCGGCGGGCGCACTTGCCCTTGGAAAGGACAAGAGAGCCGCACTTGCGCTGGCCGACCGGGTCGCGGGAGATCCGGTTTACGGGAACGACGCCACTTCGCTCCGCATCGATCTTCTGGAAGCGATGGGAGAGGTCGACCAGGCCGTTGCCGAGGCGCGGGAGCGGGCGAGGGGGTCGATCAACGACCTCGCCCGCGTCGGCGACATCGAAGCGCGGCGAGGAAACTTCAAACAGGCTGCCAACATATTTCAGCAAGTCCTGGCTGCGAGCAAGGAACCGAAAGCCCGCGGCACGTTGATGTTCGCGATCGGCAATGCGCTCGACCGAGCGGGAGACTGGACGGCGGCGCGGCCTTATCTGGAACAGGCGCTCACCCTAATGCCCGGCGAGCCCGCGCTCCTGAACGAGCTCGGCTACGGGCTTGTCGTCCACGGTGAGGACGCCGAGCGCGCCTTGGGATTTCTGTCGGCAGCAGCACAGATCAAGCCGGACAGCGCGGCGATAATGGATTCGCTTGGCTGGGCCAATTATCGGCTCGGCTACAACGACCTGGCGATCGTCGGGCTGGAACGCGCGGTCACACTGGACAATGCGGAGCCAGAGATCGGCGAGCATCTGGGCGATGCCTATTGGCACGACGGTCGCCGCATCGACGCCCGTTATTCATGGGCGGCGGCACGGCTCCAGGCCGACGGCGACATGGCCGCGCGCCTTGACCAGAAAATTGCGCGGGGGTTACCCTGATAATCAGCGATACTGCCTATGCGAAGGTCAATCTTGCGCTCCACGTGCGGCGGCGGCGGGATGATGGCTATCACGATCTTGAGACCGTCTTTGCATTCTGCGCGCATGGCGACCGTGTCGAAGTGACGACGGCGAACGCGATGTCGCTGACGATCGACGGTCCCTTTGCAGCGGGACTGGAGGTCGAGGGCAATCTGGTCCTGCGCGCGGCAGACCTGATGGGCCAGGGTCGCGGGGCGGCGATCAGACTGACCAAGAACCTGCCGATTGCCAGTGGCATTGGCGGCGGTTCGGCCGATGCGGCGGCGGCGTTGCGCCTGTTGTCGCAACTTTGGGACATCCCGCTGCCTCCTCTCCCGGATCAGCGTGCCCTTGGTGCCGACGTCCCGGCGTGTGTCGTCTCCCAGACCATGCGGGCAGAGGGGGTGGGAGACACCTTCACCGCAGTCGTGCAGGTTGCCGGGACACCCATCCTGCTCGTCAATCCCCGGATCCCGCTTTCGACCGCGCAGGTGTTCGCCGGGTGGGACGGCCAGGACCGGGGCGCGCTGGCCGAATGGCAGGCTGGACGGAACGATCTGGAGTCAACGGCGCGCGCACTCATTCCGGAAATAGCCACCATCATCGACTGGCTTGCGGGGCAGCCTGGCGCAACGATGGCGCGCATGTCGGGATCGGGCGCGACCTGTTTTGCGCTGTTCGATTCGATCGCCGCGCGCGATGCCGCCCATGCCGCAGTGTTGCCGCGATATTGGGCGATGGCCAGTACGCTGCGATAACGATTTTCTGCCTCGGCTTGATTCCCGGGGCCGCGACCGGCAAGGCGTCCGGCACCATGACCCATATCTTCGACAAATCCCGCCTCCCCAGCCGCCACGTGTCGGTTGGTCCCGAACGCGCGCCGCACCGGTCGTATTATTACGCGATGGGCCTCGACGAGGAAGCCATATCCCGTCCGTTCGTTGGCATCGCCAGCGCCGGAAACGACAGCGCACCGTGCAACACGACCCTGAACGCGCAGGCCGACATCTGCCGTGGCGGCGTCGAAGCCGGTGGCGGTATGCCCCGGCGGTTCAACACGATAACGGTGACCGACGGCATCGCCATGGGCCATCAGGGCATGAAATCTTCGCTGGTCAGCCGAGAGGTCATTGCCGACTCGGTCGAACTGTCGGTGCGCGGGCATTGTTATGACGCGCTGGTGACCTTTGCCGGGTGCGACAAGTCGCTGCCCGGCATGATGATGGCAATGCTTCGCCTGAACGTGCCGAGCATCTTCGTCTATGGCGGGTCGATCCTGCCGGGCCGCTACCATGACCGTGACGTCACCGTGGTCGACGTCTTCGAAGCGGTCGGCAAATATGCCGCCGGATCATGCCCGCTCGCCGACCTGACCGAGCTAGAAAAGGTCGCGTGTCCCGGACACGGCGCCTGCGGAGGTCAGTTTACCGCGAACACGATGGCCTGCGTCGCCGAGGCCATCGGCCTGTCGCTTCCCAACAGCAACATGGTGCCCGCGCCCTTTACGACCCGCGACCAGATCGCCCATGCGGCGGGCGAACAGGTCATGGAATTGCTCGCGCGCAATATCCGCCCGCGCGACATCTGTACGCGTGAGGCTTTCATAAACGCCGCGCGCGTGGTCGCCGCGACCGGCGGGTCGACGAACGGAGCGCTTCACCTGCCCGCAATGGCGCATGAGGCGGGAATCGAGTTCGACCTGTTCGATGTCGCCGAAGTGTTCAAGACGACCCCCTATATCGCCGACCTGAAGCCCGGTGGACGTTATGTTGCAAAGGACATGAACGAGGCGGGCGGCATCTACATGGCGATGAAGACGCTACTGGCGGGCGGATTTCTCGACGGCAACTGCATGACCGTGACCGGACACACGCTGGGCGAGAATATCGACAATGTGACGTGGAACCCCGACCAGAAGGTCATTTATGACGTCAGAACGCCACTCAGTCCGACCGGCGGTGTGGTTGGCCTGCGCGGATCGCTCGCGCCCGATGGCGCCATCGTGAAGGTCGCGGGGATGCACCGCCTGCAATTCACCGGTCCGGCGCGCGTCTTCGATTGCGAGGAAGACTGTTTCGCCGCCGTCGAGGCCCGCCTGATCAGGGAAGGCGAAGTCATCGTTATCCGCTACGAAGGACCAAAGGGCGGACCGGGGATGCGCGAAATGCTGTCCACCACGGCAGCGCTTTATGGTCTCGGCATGGGTGAATCGGTGGCGCTGATTACCGATGGTCGTTTTTCGGGCGGCACGCGCGGTTTTTGTATCGGCCATGTCGGTCCCGAAGCGGCAGACGGTGGCCCGATCGCACTGGTAGAGGACGGCGACATGATCGCCATCGATGCCGAGTTGGGCACGATCGACCTGCTGGTGGACAAGGCCGTGCTCGCCACGCGCAAGGATGCCTGGCGACCCCGGGTCAACGACTATCAATCGGGTGCGCTCTGGCGTTATGCGCAAAACGTTGGTCCGGCCTGGCAGGGTGCCGTCACCCACCCAGGCGCAAAATCCGAACGTCATGTCTATGCGGATATCTAGGGCCGCACTGCTCGTCCTGATGCTGGGCGGTTGCCATCGCACCGCGACCATCGATGTGCCCGAGGCTGACCGGATTGAATGCGCGATTGGCGGTGCTCCCGAATTCGCCCGCGACTGCGCCGTAGAGCACAGCGCCGACGCAACGCGCCTGATGTTGCGCCACCCTAATGGCGGGTTCCGCCGTCTCGACGTTGCCAGCGACGGCACGCTCAGCGCCGCTGACGGGGCCGATGTGGCCAGTGGCCATCCGCTCGCCGACGGTCGCCTCGAAGTCTCGATAGGCAACGACCGCTATCGTCTCCCGGCGCGCAAGTAACGTGCGACCGCTGTCCGGCCCGGTCCTGACCGCCGCCGAAATGCGCGCCGCCGAGAGCGCATCCGGGGTGCCCCTGCAGACGCTGATGAACAATGCCGGCTATGCGCTGGCGGAGGCGATCTGGCGGTTTTCGGGTGGCCAGAGCGTGCTGATCCTGTGCGGTCCGGGCAACAACGGAGGAGACGGCTATGTCGCGGCCCGCTTGTTGTCGGCCTGGGGGTTGGAAGTCGCTATTGCGGCCATCTGCCCTCCGCGCACCGAGCTGGCGATCGCGGCTCGCTCGATGTGGGATGGGCCGGTCGGCGCGCTCGATCATGCGCTGCCCGCACCGGTGCTGGTCGACGCATTGTTCGGCACCGGCCTGACCCGGGCCCTGTCGCCCGAAGTCGCCGGATCGCTCCATCGACTGGCAAAATATGCCGGCTTCGTCATTGCCGTCGACCTGCCAAGTGGCGTCGGCACCGACGATGGCGGCGACTTCGGCGCGACCCGGGCCGATCTTACGTTGGCACTCGGGGCTGCCAAGCCTGCCCATCTGCTGCAAACGGGCGCATCTTTCTGCGGTCAGGTCCGCATTGCCGACATCGGAATCCCCTGTGTCAGCAAGGTCGATATCCTTGCTCGCCCCGACTTGCCCCCGCCCGGAGCGACCGATCATAAATATACGCGCGGCATGGTCGTCGTCGTCGGCGGGGCCATGCCAGGAGCCGCCGCCCTATCCGCGACAGCCGCCGCCCGCAGCGGGGCCGGTTACGTGGTCGGCATCGGCATTGGAGGTCAACTGCCCCACGCGATTGTTCGCCGCGGTCTCGATCAGCTCAGTGTCGCGCTGGAGGACAAACGGCTCGGCGCAATCGTAATCGGACCGGGCCTCGGCAACGACGCCAGCGGTGTCCTCGACCGTGCGCTGTCGTGCCCACATCCGCTGGTCCTCGACGGCGATGCGCTCGGCCCGGACCTGCCGCAGCGCGCCGCCCCCACCATCATGACCCCCCATGCCGGAGAATTTTTCCGTACGTTCGGCGTCATTGATGGCAGCAAGATCGCCCAGGCCCGCGCCGCCGCCAACCGGTCCGGCGCAACCATTGTGTTCAAGGGGGCCGACACCGTCATCGCCTCACCGGGCGGGCAGGCGACGCTTTGCCCCCCGGCCAGTGCCTGGCTGTCCACCGCTGGCACTGGCGACGTGCTTGCCGGGATCGCCGGTGCCATGCTCGCCCGCGGCCTTGCCCCGCACCAGGCCGCCTGCGCCGCCGTCTGGCTGCATGGCGAGGCTGCGCGCCGCGCCGGTCCCGCGTTGATCGCCGACGACTTGCTCGCGCAACTGCCCGCCTGCCTGTGAGCATCATCGTCCGGATCGCAGCACGGGGGGAGGGCGTTACCGCCGACGGCCAGCATGCGCCGTTCGCCGTCCCCGGCGATGTCGTCGGGGCGGGCGGGACCATCGTCGCAGGGCCGCATCATCAGGCCCCGCCGTGTCGGCACTTTCCACACTGCGGCGGCTGCCAGTTGCAACACGCCGACGATGCAACCTATGCCGACTATCTGCGCGACCGAATCACGCATGCGCTTCAGACGCAGGGACTGGCGATTCCTGAGATGCGCGCCGTTCATCTCTCCCCACCGCGCGCGCGCCGCCGTGCGACCTTCCAAGCCGAACGGCGTGGGCGCAGCGTCATCATCGGCTTCAACGAAGCCTCCAGCCACCGCATCGTCGACCTGCGCGAATGCCATGTCGTGCTGCCCGAATTGTTCGCGCTCGTCGCCCCGCTTCGCACGCTGCTCGGCAAAATCATGGCCGACAAGGCCCGCGCCAAAGTGTCGATGACGCGCGCCGACCAGGGCGTGGATCTGTTGATCGAAGGAGTTACGGTCGAGGGCCTCGAAGCCGTCGAAGCCTTGACCGACTTTGGCCGCGCCCGGAAACTGGCCCGCCTGTCCATCGACGAGGGCTATGGCCCGTCACCGCGTTATATCCCCGGTGATGTCACAATCACGCTCGGGGGCGTTCCCGTTGGCTTGCCCGATGGCGCGTTCCTGCAGGCGACAGCCGATGGCGAGGCCGCACTCGTTGCCGCCGTTCGCGAAATCATTGGACCAGCGACCGTCACCGCCGACCTGTTTAGCGGGCTCGGCACGTTCGCACTGTCGCTGTCCGGAGCGGTCCATGCCGTGGAGGGCGCCCGCGACGCCATTCTCGCACTCGCCGCCACCCGCCGCGTGACCGTTGAACACCGCGACCTGTTCCGCCGTCCGCTCGACGTATCCGAACTGGCCCGGTTCGAGGCTGTGGTCCTGGATCCGCCGCGAGCAGGCGCGCGCGAGCAGGTCGTCAGCCTGGCGACATCGGCCGTGCCACACATCGCCTATGTCTCCTGCAACCCGTCCAGCTTCGCCCGCGACGCCGCCGTTCTGATCGCGGGGGGTTATGAGCTCGAATGGATCCTGCCTGTCGGGCAGTTTCGCTGGTCGACTCACGTCGAGCTGGCGGCGTCGTTCAGGCGGTAAAATCCCGTCTCAATCGAAAATAGCGCCCCATTTGCGCTTCACCCGGTTTTTCCACGCGCCACGGTGGTAGGCATCCGACGCTAGCAGCGGCATCACCGATCCGGCTTCGGCAAAGACCATCTGCTCGATCCCGGTGTTGACCTTGCCCCAGCTTGCGGCTTCCTGAAGCGTGGACGACGAACACGCGCCATCGCGAACGTCGGCGACGGTGATCTGGACTGCATATTTATGCACCGCGACGTCGTCATGACCCAGGATTTCGGCACAAACTACCGTATCCTGCACAAAGTTCTTGGGAACGCCGCCACCGATCATCAGCAAGCCCGTGGTCCCCGCCTTCACCTTGATGTCGGTCAGTTCGCGGAAATCGGCGATGGCATCGAGGACCATGTACGGCTTGCCCTCTTTCGCGCGGTCGACCTGATGCTTGACCAGGCCGAAGCCTGCGGAGGAATCCACGAATGCCGGGCAAAAGATCGGCACGTCATGCTCATAAGCCAGCTTGACCAGACTGTTGTCCTTCTTGCCATGCTCGCTCAGATACTTGCCCATCTCACGAATGAACGCGCGGCTCGAATAGGGCTTGGCTTCAAGCGAATTGGCGATCTCGAGGATCGTGTGATCACAATCCTGCAACTGCTCTTCGTCGATATAGGTGTCGTAGATCCGGTCGATCAGCAGCGAACGCAGCGTGTCGTCGTCTGGAACATCGAGTGCCTGGTAATGCTTGTGGCCAAGACCCTCAAAGAAATCCATGTCGACGATGGTCGCGCCCGTCGCCACGACGCCGTCGATCATGTTCGACCGCAGCAATTCGGCATACAGGTCCATGCAACCGCCCGCGCTGGTCGAACCAGCGATGACCAGGAAGATCGTGCAATCGGGATCTTCGAGCATCTGGTTATAGATGTTCGTGGCGCGCGCCAGATCGCGGCTCGTGAAGCTCATCTTGGCCATCGCATCGACGATCGGTCGCGCATCGAAGCTGGTGATGTCGATATGCTCGACCTTGGTCGACAACAGCTCGGCCTTGCGCTGGGCGTTGATTTGGGGCGTTGTCATTGAATAACTCCTGATCCCCGATCACAAGTGCGAACGAGGCTGATTTGAGATGAAACTTAACTGTGACAGGTTCGCGACGGTCGCATTGCCCCTCTCGTGCACGACACGAAAGGGGCAATTTCTATAGCTTGACGACGTTCGAAGCGATGCGCCGATGGTCCTCGACATACAGTGAGACCATCGGCTCATCGGCGACTTCGATTGTGTCCCCCGAACCGAACCCGTTGAACCCGGTCCGCATCGCGCAACCATAGGCGCCCAGCATCCCGATTTCGATATAATCGCCGGCCTTCATGTCGGCGGGCAGCATGAACGGCCCCTTCATGAAGTCGGCATCGTCGCACGTCGGGCCGTAAAAGCTGAACGCCATGTCGCGCGCATTCGAATCGGATTCCCGCAGCAGTTCGACCGGAAAACGCCACGCGATATGCGCCGCATCGAACAACGCGCCATAGGCTCCGTCGTTGATGTACAACTCGTCACCGCGCCGCTTTTCCACGCGAACGATCAGCGACGAATATTCGGCGGCCAATGCGCGGCCGGGCTCGCACCACAGTTCAGATGAGTAGCTGACGGGCAGATCCTCGAAACACTTGTGGATGACGTCGAAGAATATCTCGAGCGGTGGCGGCTCCATCCCCGGATAGGACGACGGAAAGCCGCCTCCGACATCGACGACGTCGACGGTAACGGCCGCATCCACGATGGCCGACCGAACCCGCTCCATCGCGCTCGAATAGGCGGCAGGAGACATGGCCTGGCTCCCGACGTGGAAGCAGATGCCCAGGGCATCGGCCACCTGGCGGGTCGCGATCAGCAATTCGCGCAATTCCCCCGGTTCGGCACCGAACTTCGACGCCAGGCTGAGCTTGGAATGTTCGGACGACACCCGGATGCGGACACACAGGGTCAGGTCCGTCGCGCCCTTGGTGGCGCGGACGATCTTTCCCAGCTCTTCCAGAGTATCGAGCGAGAATGTGCGAACACCGTGCGTATGATACGCTTCGGCGATAGCTTCCTCGGCCTTGACCGGGTGCATGAAGCACAATGTCGCATCTGGAACCGTGTTTGCCACCAGTCGCACTTCCGCGATGGAGGCCACGTCGAACTGCGTGATGCCGCTGTCGTACAACAGCGTCAGCAGGTCGGGCGAGGGATTCGCTTTCACGGCATACATCGTGCGCCCCGGAAACTTCTCGACAAAGAAGCGGGCGGCACGACGTGCTGCGTGTGAGCGGGTAAGCGTAACCGGCGAAACCGGCAGAAGGGTGGTCGCTAACCCCAGCGCAGTAGGATGCTTGTGCAATTCAAGGGACCTCCAAATGTCGTTAGACAATGACTAAAAAGCTGCCTTGCGGTTTGGAAGTCCCATGGGGCAGCGGGAAGGGCGATATATGGTCCAGTGAGATTGATGTAAAGTGAATGATTCAGGAAATGTTTCTGATTTAAGACAGGGCAAAACAAGCGTGGCAAAACCGATACTTACCGAAAATATCTGGAATGAACGTGCAGAATACTCCGCCGTTCCATCGCATGTCAGTGCCACATATTTATGACGGTCGGTGCCGGACCATGGTTCGTTGCCATTGCGATGGTCGCTGTCTTCGCCCTCTTATGGGGCGGAGGGCGGCTGATCCGTGGGCGCACGGACCGTGACAAGGGGTGGCTGATGATCATCGCCGCAGCGGTACTGCTGGGAAATGTTGTTGTGATGACGATTTAACCCGTGACGCCGGGGCAGTTACCAATAACCGTCACGCCGGCGCAGGCCGGGGCCTATCCGGCTGTCGGTTCAGGCGCATATCATGCTGAAAGCCGTATAGGCCCCGGCCTTCGCCGGGGTGACGACAGGTTTCGGCTTATCAACAGGTCAGATCAACGAATCGGCGAATCCGGCGACAGGCGCATATCCAGATACTTATCCACAGACCCCATCAGTTCGGGCAACTCGTTCTGGAACAGATGGTTTGCACCCTTGATCTCGTCATGGTGGATCGTGATGTGCTTCTGCGTGCGCAATTTATCCACAAGCTTCTGCACAGCGCCCGGTGTCACGACCTCATCCCCGGTCCCCTGAATGATGATTCCGGATGAAGGACAGGGCGCAAGGAACGTAAAATCATACATATTTGCCGGCGGCGCGATCGAGATGAAGCCCTTGATCTCGGG
>NZ_JANXNX010000096.1 GCF_025353885.1 Sphingomonas sp.
CCTTTCCGGGAACATAAGGCGTTGGACCAATGACCGATCAGCCTCCCGTATCGATCGACGACCAGATCATCGAGACCCCGGAAGGGCCGATGACCTGGGCGGCGTGGAAGAAAAAGAACCCGGTGCAAATTCCCTCCCGCCGCACGAAGGGCAAGGATTTGCCCAACAAGGTCAAGCGTTTCACCGAGAAATGAGCAGTAGCGAAGTTCAGGTCGCCGCGCTTTACCGGTTTGCGCGGTTCGACGACCCTACGGCCCTGCGTGCGCCGCTGGAGAACGTGTGCCAAGACGTCAGGGGAACGATCCTGCTGGCACCAGAGGGCATCAATGGCACGATCGCCGGGTCTGAAGCCGCGATTGCCCGTGTGATCGACCACATCCGCGCCCTGCCCGGTTGCGCCGACCTGGAAGTAAAATATTCGACGGCGCCGAAGATGCCGTTTTATCGGACGAAAATAAGGCTGAAGCGTGAGATCGTAACGATGGGCCAGCCCGATATCGATCCGTTGCAGGACACCGGGCATTACGTCGCGCCCCGGGACTGGAACGCGCTGATCACCGACCCCGACACGGTCGTCATTGACACGCGCAACGATTACGAAGTTTCGATCGGCAGCTTTCCGGGTGCCATCGATCCGAAGACGCAGAGCTTCGGTGAGTTTCCCCAATGGTTTCGCGAAAACCGCGCGTCGGTGATCGCGGGCAAAACCAAGGTCGCGATGTTTTGCACGGGTGGTATTCGCTGCGAAAAGTCCACCGCGTTCCTGAAGGCCGAAGGCATCGACCAGGTCTATCATTTGCAGGGCGGCATCCTGAAATATCTTGAGGATGTTCCCGCCACCGAAAGCCTGTGGCGCGGCGAATGTTTCGTGTTCGACCAGCGAGTCGCGGTTGGGCCGGGGCTGATCGTGGGCACGCATAGTATTTGCCATGCCTGCCGACTTCCCCTGAATGCAGTGGATCGCGCCTCGCCGCTGTATGTCCAGGGGGTCAGTTGTGCGGCCTGCCATGGCACACGCAATGACCGCGAGCGCGCCGGATTTGCAGAACGGCAGCGGCAGGCCGAACTGGCCCAGGCGCGCGGAGACGCACATTTCGGGGCGCGACCGATGCCAGAACAACCGGATTTTACTGACACCGAAACGAACGAACGCTAAAGTCGGGCCTGTCTGCAAGGAGGATTGCGTTCATATGGCATCGACGGCCCCCCGCTCCCCCTCCCCGCGATCACCCTATCGCATTCTGATATGGTTGGCGGTCGCCGTTGCGGTCGTGGCGGGACTGGCGCTGCTGGTTCCAAGGAGCGTGTTTGCGCCCGCGTTGAAGGAACATGCACCCAGCAGCGGTGCCCCGCGCAGTTTCAGTGAGGCCCTGTTGCGCGCCGACCAGAACCTGGATGGGGCGAAGGTGCTGGCGGCAACGCGCAGCGACGAATGGCTGATCGACGAGAAACTGGCGACGAATTATATTACTCGTGCGCGGCTGACCGGATCATTCGAGGATTTTGCGGCGGCGCGGTCGGCGATGGAACAGGCATTCAGGGTTGCCGAACCGAATACCGGCCCGCACCGAACGCTCGCCGCGCTGGAATTCACGATGCACCGTCTCGCCGCAACCGAGGCTGCGCTGGATGCGATTGACAAATATAAGGTCGAACCGGACGAAGGATTGCGATCCGAAGCGGCGGCGATTCGGGGCGATATCGCCTTTTATCGCGGACACTATACGGCTGCGTTGAAACAATATCAGGCGGTAGGTGCAGTCATCGACGGACAGGGCATCGCGTTCCGGATGGCCGTCTATCAGGGCAAAACCGGTGCCATCGACGACGCCATCAGGGGGTTCAGCGTGTTGGCGGCACAACCACTGCTGCCGTCAGCGCAAATGCTGTCTAGTCTGGCGTCGATCCGGGGCGGGTTGGAGTTGCAGCACGGGAACTGGGACAGGGCGACGGGCTACTACATTCGCGCCGACACTGTATTCCCCGGCTATTGGCTGGCACAGGCCCAGCGCGCCCAAATGCTGGCGCTGGCAGGCGACCGGGCCGCAGCGATCCGCATCGACGAGGCCATTGTCAGGCGCGGTGACTATCCCGAAGTCATGGATGCGTTGGCCAGCCTGTACCGTGCCAACGGCGATGCGGCCCGGTCGCGACTGTGGGCGGATCGCGCGGGCGCATCTTGGGCGCGGCGTATGACCTTGTTTCCAGAGGCGGCGGCGGGCCATGCGGCCGAACACGAACTAGCGTTCGGTGACCCGAAAAGGGCGCTGGCGTTCGCCCAGATCGACTTCGCGGCACGACCCTATGCCGCGTCGGCGATCGCGCTTGGGTGGGCATGGCTGGCCAATAACCGACCCGCCGACGCCCTGAAAACGATCTTGCCGGTGCTCGATTCAGAATGGGTTTCGGCCGACCAGCATCTCGTCGCGGCGCAAGCTTATACAATGCTGGGTCGCGGCGACGAGGCCGATGCCCAACAGCAAAAGGCGCTGGCGATCAACCCGCGCGCGACCGATACCGCGACTGCGCTGATCTGGTTCGGGCATTGAGGATCGCGATCGCCCTGCGGGCCATCCTGGCGATCATCGCGCTGGCGTTCGCGCTGCCGGCCGCCGCGCACTTCACGCCAAATTCGGAAATCCAGCTCGATTTCGGGCGGACGCGAGCGGTTGCCGAACTGATCGTTCCGCTGAGTGAGATCAGCTATGCGCTTGGGCGTGACCTGAAAAGCGCGGACCAGACCGAAGCCTATCTTCGACAGCATTTGCGCGTCGTCGCCCCTGACGGCAGGCCGTGGCAGATCGCCTTTCGAAACACGATAATCACTCAAGAAAGCGGCGGACGCGACGTTCATGCCCGCGTCGACCTGACACCGCCGGCCGGTGCCCCCCTGCGGGTGTTCGACCTGAACTACACCGGCGTCATCGACCGCGTCCCGAACCATTTCGTCGTCGTGCTGGCGCGCAACGATTTCGATGCGGGCCGCCTGTCCGACCGTCCCCGGATGATCGGCGGATTGCAGGCAGGGGCGCAGACGCTGCGGGTGGACCGTGGCCCGGGCAGCGCCTGGCGCGGGTTCGTGTCCGCCGTGGGCCTGGGCATGCACCACATCGCGGAGGGGCATGATCATCTGCTGTTCCTGTTCGCGCTTCTGCTACCCGCACCGTTGCTGGTCGCGGCGGGACGGTGGGCAGGGTTCGGCGGATTGCGCTATACAGCACACCGGCTGCTGCTGGTCGTCAGTGCCTTCACGCTCGGCCATTCGCTGACTTTGATTGGGGGGGCGTATCTCGGCTGGCAGTTGCCCAGCAGGCCGGTGGAAGTCCTGATTGCGGTGTCGATCCTCGCGTCAGCGTTACACGCCTGGCGACCGTTGTTCGCGGGCAGAGAAGCGATCATTGCGGGGGGCTTCGGGCTGATCCACGGCATGGCCTTCGCCACACTGATCGGGCGTTTCGGGTTGGACCCGTGGCAAAAGGCGCAATCGATCCTCGGGTTCAACCTCGGCATCGAACTGGTCCAGGTGATGGTCGTCGCCGCCGTGATGCCCGCGCTGATCCTGTTGGCTCGGATGCCGGCCTACCCGAAAATCCGCAACATTGCCGCCGGGTTTGCCGGGTTCGCCGCACTGGCCTGGATTGTCGAGCGCGTGGCGGGCAAGGACAATATCGTCGGGCGCGCCATCGATGCGGGTCTGGGGCAGGCGCCGTGGCTGGTGGCCGCTGCCACGATCGCGGCGGCCACCATTACCCTTGTTGGTCGGTCTAGGTCTTCGGCGTCGCGCAGGTCGTAAGGTTCGCGGCTTTCAGATCGTCGACCAGTTCGTTCTGGAGGTCGACCAGCGATCCCGTGAATTCCCCGCCCCATTTGCCCGGAGCATCGTCGGCTGGGGAATCGTCGTTGAAGGCAGTTTTATTACCCGCATGAACCAGCACGGTAGCCACGGCGGGCTGTCCCATGCGGTCGACCCGGACATACGCCGTCGTCGGGTCGCTCCGGAAATCGAAGTTGGTTCCGGCCGGGGCAGGTATCGGCGGTGTGCCTTGCGGCGCCGCGAGATACGGAAAGTCCGGCCTGAACGGCAGGTCGTTCGCTGCAGGGTTAAGCGGCAACAACGCCAGCGTCCCGGGATTATGTTTTTTCAGGTCGAGCAACAGGACGGCCAGTTCGATGTCGATCACCGGATCGGCCAGCTTGCGACCATTGGGGAAACCCGCGGGAGCGGCAAAGTTGATCGACAACGTGTCGGGAATGACGAGGCTGGCAACGGTGACGCCCGGCGCCACCTCCTGCGACAGACACTTGCTGACCTCATAGCTTGCGGGGGTCTGCATCGGCGTCGGCACTGTGGCAGTGGGCGCGTCATTACCACAAGCAGACAATGCGACCAGCGCGACGAGCGGCGCGGCGATGATGAAAGGACGGTTCATAGCTGGGCTCCGAAACGGGCGGTGGTACCCCAGATCCGGACTTTTCCGGTTCCCCCGGCAACGAGCGCGCGTGGCATCTGGAAAACGACCGAGGTCAGGTTCTGACCGGCAAAGAAATTGCGATTCTTGTCGAACATCAGCGTTCCTGACGACTTGGTCGCCTTGAACCCCTGAAGATCGAAGAAGAACGGGTCGTCATATAGCCCCGCCCGAACCCTGATCGCATTGGTCGTCAGCGTCTGTTCGACCGGCCCGGTCAGCGGCACAGTTTCACCCGGCAACCCCTCGACCTTAATACCGACGTTGCCCTGAGCGTCCCGGCCGAAACGAAACTTAATCGCGAAAGACGGATTGGCGAGCGACCCATCGTTGGAGATGTTCAGCGTATAGAGCACGTCGCGATCATAAGTGCCGGGCAAGGTCGTCGCCTGCGGTCCTGCAAAGTCATAGGCGACGATCAGGTCGGTATCGGTGTGCCAGGCATAAATGTCGGTGATGTCCGCTGGTTTGTCGGGGGTCGTGTCGACCGCCGGATCGGTGCGCTGGGGTGGATCCAAGTGATCGGCCGCACGAGCAGGTTGGTCGGTCGGTGTCAGCAGCAAAACGCCGCCGAGAGCGACGACGGCCCCGCCTGAAAACAATTTACGCAATAAGGTCATGATATCGGTTCCCGTTCGATAACAAAGACATTTCCACCGATTGCGGAAGCGCCGTCGCAAGTGATTCGCGGACCCAATGCTCACCGGTCTGTCACGTCATCAGCCTTTCGAAAGACCAAAACGAATCGCGGTGTGCTGACGCCGTTGTAACCGCGCGAAATCGCATTCACCATGCCCGTTTTGAATTTGCCGCCGTCTGAATGTTCGACATGACGGTCAAGCGGTGTAGATAGGCTCGCATAACAGTCCGATTCGACGGGCTTCGGGGCGCGCACATTTCAATGACGGTAAGGAGCCAAGCTCCCGCCGTTCCGCTTGAGAAGCGGGGGAGATCGACGTGCCTGACATAAATGATTTTCGGCGTTTACTGGCTCGCTCCGTTACCGGGGCATCGATGGTGGCCTGGGCCGTCGTCGGGGTGACCTCCGCGCCCGCCGCGGCACCCAGCCTCCTCGACAGCTTTCGGCTGGGCGACGGCGGTGGCGTTCTTTGCCAGGTCCAGACGCGCAGCCACGATCCGGCGCTGGGCAACATGTTTGACCGGGCCTGGGCGATCGTCTGTCGCGACGCCGCCAAGCCGGTCGGAACGTTGCGGGCATTACGCAATGCCGATGCCGACACCAAACTCGCAGCCAACCGTGCAAACGACGTCAACTGTGCCGGAACCTCGACCGCAATCATCAACGGTCTGGGAAGTGTTGCCGTTCAGCAGTGCATGCTGAAAGGCGCGGCCGTTGGTTACAAGGTTTATTCCTATCGCAAGGGTCCGGTCCTGTGGGTCGCCGAAGGTTTGGAGGGCTACGACTCGGCCCTGCAACTGGGCCTTCGCACCGTGGTCGCCGACCGCATTGTGGCGGGCAAGGTCACGGTGGCGACGACTTCGGTCGACGATCCGGTAGCCTTTGCCCGCGTTCAGGCCGGCACGCTCGACCCCGACCAGGCGCTTGCGGAAGGGTATCGCCGTAACAACAGCGGCGATTATGCCGCGGCCGCGGAGTTCTTCGACACGCTCCAGAACCGCGCAACCAAGGGATCGGCCGAAATCGATCATGCGGGCGAATATCTGATCAATCGCGCGCTGCAGAAATCCAATCTCGGTGATTTTGCCGAGGCCGATGCGCTGTTTGCGCAAGCCGACAAAATACCGACAACCGACAATGTTCAGGTTCGGCTGCGCCGTAACTTCGGGGCGCTGCACCAGTTGAACCAGCAACACTATGAAGCAGCGCTCGCCGTGCTCGACCGACCGGTTGCGCCGGTCGGACAAGCGATCGGCCAGCCTGGCAGCGCGATCGAAATCGGCGCTCAGGTCGCGGCAGAAATTAACAGCGGCGTTCCGGTCGCGCAACGGCTGGGCGCCACCGATTCCTCGACCCTGACCCCCGATGAACGGGCGCAGATCATCGATGCGCAGGCGCTGCAAATCCGGGGCACGCTGTCGCGGCTGGAGGGCAAGCCGGTCGAGGCGCGCGCCGCCCTGGACAAGGCGATGGTGCAGGCAGTGTCGGTGCGCGATGGCCGCGTCCTGTCGATCACCCGATTGCGCGCGCAGATTCTTGCGGAGACTGGTCTTGCGCTGGAGGCATCGGGCGATGTCGGCGGTGGCGAAGGCCGGATGCGCGCGTCGCTCGCGCTGCTGGAAACACGGTATCCGTTGACCGTCGCTGTGAATGGCGCGCGTGCGCGCCTGGCTGCCTATCTGGCGCGCCACGGGCAGATTCCGGCGGCGATGGCCGAGTTTCATACCGTGGTCCAGACCGCCGCTGACACGCATACCCCGGTGACCGGGCTCGGCAATCTGCTAAGCCCCTATTTCCAGATCCTTGTCGATCAGATGCCGCAGGCCCCGGCGCTCTCAAGTGACTTTTTCCTGGCGACCCAGACGCTGGTACGGCCCGGTGTCGCCGATACCCAAGCCATTTTGTCGCGCGAATTGAGCGAGGGAACCGGCGAGGGTTCGCGCCTCTTCAGGCAGGCGCGGACACTGGAGCGCGACATCGAGCGCAGCCGGATCGAACTGGCCAATCTTGTTGCATCGCCGCAGCGGACGCCTGCCGTGGACACCGCGATCGCCGCGACACAGGCGGACCTGAACCAGTTTAGCAGCGAACAGGTGGCGACCCAGGCGCAATTGGCTGCCTATCCCCAATATCGCGCGCTGACGCCGAGCGCCCTTTCGCTGGTTGAATTGCAAGCGGCGCTGAAACCGGGTGAAGCATATTACAAGGTCACTGCCGTCGGGCGGTCGGTCTATGGGCTTTATGCCACCAGCGGCTATGCGACGGCGTGGCGTGTGCCGCTGACGCCTGACGAGCTGGGCCTGACGGTCGACGCTTTGCGCGATACCATCGTCAAGGACGAAGGAGGCCAGCTCAATACCTACCCGTTCGACGTCGATGGATCGCACCGGCTGTTTGTCGCTCTGTTTGCACCCGTCGCCGACCGGCTGGCGAGCGTCCGCCATCTGATCTTCGAACCCGATGGCGCAATGCTGCGCCTACCGGTCAACCTGCTGGTCACCGATCAGGCAAGCGTCGATCGCTACAACGCGCGCACTCGTGCAGCCAATTCGGATCAATTCGATTTCACCGGAATTGCATGGCTGGGCCGGAAAACCGCAATCAGCACCGCGGTTGCCGCCCGCGCCTTCCGCGATGCGCGCAGCGCACCCCCGTCGACTGCGAAGTTGCAATATCTGGGCTTCGGACAAAACGCTCCGATCAGCAGCGCGGTCCGGTTCGGATCGTCGCGTAGCGTCAGTGGTGTCGGCAGCGTCGATTGCAACTGGCCCCTGACCGAGTGGGACAAGCCGATCTCGGCGATCGAATTGCGAGAGGCCAGCGCGCTAGTCGGCGCAAGCCGGTCGGGTATCGTGACCGGCGCAGCCTTTACCGACACCGCCGTGATGGCGCGCAAGGACCTTGGCGACTATCGTATCCTGCATTTTGCGACCCACGGGCTGGTAACGGCACCGCGCCCCGAATGTCCGGCACGTCCTGCCCTGCTGACCAGCTTCGGCGGTGGAGAGTCGGACGGATTGCTTACTTTCCGCGAGATCTACGACCTGAAAATCGACGCCGACCTGGTGATCCTGTCCGCCTGTGATACGGCGGGCAAGGCAACCGTGGCTGCGACCCGGGAAGCTGGCGTTACGACGGGCGGCGGCAACGCGCTCGACGGCTTGGTGCGCGCGTTTATCGGAGCGGGCGGACGCTCGGTCCTCGCCAGCCACTGGCCGGCTCCAGACGATTTCAAGGCGACCGAAACGCTGATTGCCGGGCTGTTCCAGGGCAACCAGACTGCCAGCGTTGGAGAGGCGCTCGAAGCCGCTGAAAACAGGCTGATGGATGATGTGAAGACCTCGCACCCCTATTACTGGTCGGGGTTTGCGATCGTCGGCGATGGCGGGCAGCGATTGATCACCGCCCGTTGATAAATCGATGGTAACGACCCCCCGTCCGACGGGCGGTGCACGACGGCGACATCAGGTTGCGCGGCAGCTTGGGCCGATGCGACTGATCGCGACGGGTATCTTCATCGTGCTGGCGCTGCTGGTGGCGCGGTTTAGCTGGCACACGCCGTTCATCCTCGATGCCGAGGGCGTGTTGTTCGATTTTCGCAGTGCGCTGGCGTCGCCGATGATCGACCAGGACAAGCGCATCGCACTGGTTGTGTATGACGAAGATACTCTGCGCCTGACGGGCAAACGATCTCCACTCGACCGTCTGGTGCTGGCGAAGGCGTTAAAGCGGCTCGACACCATGGGTGCCAAGTCGATCGGCATCGATATTCTGATCGATCAGCCACAGGCCGAGGACCCAGTGCTGATCGACGCGTTTCGCCGCATGAAGACGCCGACCTGGCTTGCTTACGCGTCCAGCGCGACTGCCGAGGAAAAGACGACCTATTCGCAGCAGAAGTTCGTCGAGCAACTGTTGCGCGACGTGGCGCCCGGCAATGTCCACGCGACGAGTATCAGACTGGAAGCCGATGCTGGCAATGTGCTGCGGCGTTGGCCACCCCGGATCAATGGGTTGCCGCCAACGATGCCGAATGCGGTCGGGCCACCCAATCCGGCCTTCGGCACCTACAACGGCAGCGTGCAATTCAGGCAGCCGCGTGACCCCGAGCGCGGCGTGTTTTCCGTCATTCCGATCCAGAGTTTCGCCGACGATGCGATGTTTGCCATACCCGAAGCCGCGGCGATGTTCGGGGACCAGATCAGGGGGCGTCATGTCCTGATCGGTGGTCATATCCAGGACATCGACCTGTTCCTGACCCCGCTGACACGCTTGACCGGCAGGCAAAGCTGGGGCCTCGACATTTTCGCGCACATGCTGGCGCAACAACTCGACAACCGGCTGCAGACCCGCATTCCGTCGTGGGTGTTGTGGCTGGCTGCTGTCGCGGCGGTCGGATCGGGGGTGCTGACGGCGCTGGGGAGCATACGGGCGACACCCCTCGCCGTGCTGATGGTGCTGCAAATAGCACTGATCGGCTACCTGCCCTTTTATCTGCAGCAAAATCTGGTGGACACCTATGGACTACCGATGTTCGGATGGGTGGTCGGATGGATACTGGCGTTCACGGCAGTGGGAACCGCTGCGCGCGCGGTCGGCTCGGAACAGCGCAAGTTTGCGCAATCGGCACTCGGCAAATACCTGCCCCGTGACATTGCCGCCGAAATATTGCGCGATCCCGACGGGCTAAAGCTGCACGGTGAAAAACGCGAGATATTCGTGGTGTTTACCGACCTGGAGGGGTTCACCAAATTGAGCCATGCGATCGAACCTGAAATGGTCGCGACCCTGCTCAATACTTATCTGGAAATGCTTTCCGACATCGTTCTCGACCACGGCGGAACCATCGACAAGTTCGTCGGCGACGCTGTTGTTGCGTTCTGGGGCGCGCCGATTGCCCGTCCCGACGATGGCGAGCGTGCTGGGCGTGCAGCCTGGGCGATGTACGAGGCAGGAGAGGTATTTCGCAAGACCGTCCCCGATGGCGTTCCAGCGATTGGCCGGACGCGCGTAGGTCTTCATCACGGCGAAGCGATCGTGGGCAACTTCGGCGGCGAAGGGCGCATTCAATACACCGCGCTGGGCGACAGCATGAACACGGCCGCACGGCTGGAGGCAGCCAACAAGCAACTCGATTCGCGAATGCTTGTCAGTCGTGAGGCCGCCGAACTGTCAGGGCTGGACTGGTATCGCCCCCTGGGGCGTATCGTGCTGCGGGGACGCTCCACGCCGATCGACGTGTTCGAACCCGCGCCGCATATTAGTCCCGAGGAGCGGGCCGAGCTTACCAGAATCGTTACGCTCGCGGTAAAGAATGACGCACAAGCCATTGAAGACCTGAAACAATATTCCGTGCTGCATCCGGATGATGCAGCAATACGTAATTTGGTGTATCGAACCAGCAACCAGTCTGACGGAGGTTATTATGTCCTGGACTAATAAAACGACTAAATTCGCCACGACCATATTGACACTCAGCATTGCCGGAAGCGCGATTGCGGGGACGATCGTTATCCGCGCCGATGGCCCGTCGAAGGCCATGTATCAGCCGGGCAAGGCACTCACCGGGCGCATCGCGTTGAAGTCGGGCGACACCCTTGTCGTGCTTGATGGGCGCGGGACGCGGACGCTTACCGGACCGGCCAGTGTGGACCTGAGCGTCGCGCGGACGGCGTCTGCTGCTCCGTCGGCAATGACATCGTTGATCCGCAACGCGGGCGCGCGGCAGGTCCGCACCGGGGCGGTACGCGGTGGCAACAGCGTGCAGGCGAGCAGCCCGAACCTCTGGTACGTGGACACCACCCGCGGTGGTAAAGTTTGCCTGCCCGATACCACTCAGGCGACCCTGTGGCGCAAGTCCATGAACGAAGCCGCGACATTGACCCTGACCCGAAGCAGCGATCGTAAGGCCGTGCCGCTGAACTTTGCGATCGGGCAAAGCGTGCGGTCATGGCCAGTCGCCGAACTGCCGATTGCTGCCGCCACAGACTATTGGCTGAGTGGACCCGGCATCCCGACACCGCTCGTCGTCCGTTTTGAAGCGATCGGAAATACTGAAACCACGCCCGATGCCGTTGCCTCAGCACTGATGAGCAAGGGTTGTTCGCATCAGCTGGATATGCTGGTTGCCGCCGGGACATAGACTGTAGTCAGCGGTTGTAAACCGGCCTGCAGACTGGTAGCAAACGCCCATGCGACGGCTTAACGCCGCGCATGAAATTCCTCGGGGGTCGTCGGGGTAGATCAGCAAGCAACACGGCGACGGGCCGGGTTTGCGGGGTCGGACTTGGACGACACCGATAAGGGGATATCATGCGGTCAGTTGCGTCTTCTTCTTTGTTCGTGGTTTCGATGCTGTCGGTATGGCCGGGTGCCGCTTTGGCGCAATCGGCGGTCGGCGCTCCGACCCGCGAGGAAGTGCAGCGCGCTCCGCTGGCGACCGCGCCCCCGCCTGGTGCAAGGATTA
Organism: Sphingomonas sp.; assembly: GCF_025353885.1. Taxonomy (GTDB): domain Bacteria; phylum Pseudomonadota; class Alphaproteobacteria; order Sphingomonadales; family Sphingomonadaceae; genus Sphingomonas_O. Next base: position 11,576 of record NZ_JANXNX010000096.1, read on the forward strand.
CGGTCGAGGGTGAGGTCGAGCGCGCGCCCTGCCCGCTCGCCGATCCCGCCTACAAGGACATTACGGTCACCATATCTGGGGCCCAATTTACCGGCCTTGGCGGCGTCCCGGTCGATCTGGTGCGCCCGGCCTATGCGGACCTGATCGGCAAGACCGTGACGATTGCGAGTGTCTGCGAAATCCGCGATCGGGCGGCGACGATTCTGCGGCGCGCCGGTTATCTCGCGGCGGTCCAGGTTCCGCCGCAGCGAATCGAAAACGGCATCGTGAAATTCGACGTGCTGATGGCCAAGCTGGTCGGGTTTCAGGTGCGCGGTGACGCCGGAAAGTCCGAACCGGTAATCCGACGTTATCTGACCGCGATCCAGGATCAGCCGGTCTTCAACATATTGACAGCCGAGCGTTATCTGCTGCTGGCGCGCGATCTACCGGGCTTCGATGTCCGGATGACCCTGCGGCCTGCGGGCACGGCTCCCGGCGAAGTCATCGGCGAAATCCAGGTGGTTCGCACGCCGATCGAGTTGGACGTAAACGTGCAGAACCTTGGTTCCCGCGAAGTCGGGCGGTTCGGCGGGATCGCGCAGTTGCGACTGAACGGCCTGCTGGGATGGGGCGACCGCACGACGGTGGGCTTTTTCTCGACTGCCGACTTTAAGGAACAGCAGGTTGCACAGGTTTCGGAGGAAATCCGCGTTGGTCGCGAAGGACTGACCCTAGGCGCAGACTTTAACTACGCCTGGACCAACCCGACCATCGCAAATTTCACGTTGCGGTCACGGACGCTCGCGGCAACGTTGCGCGCGCGCTATCCCCTAATCCGTCGTCAGACCCACAATCTTTTCCTCAGTGGCGGGCTGGACTTCGTCAACCAAGCGAGCCGCCTAGTCGGTACGACCGGCGCACTGCCACTTTCGCGCGACCGTCTACGTGTCGGCTTTATCCGGCTGGACTACCAGGCGATCGATCCGGCGAGCGTTGCCGGAACTACGGGCTATTCGATCAGCGAGCCGCGCTGGGCAATCGGTGGATCGGTCGAGGCGCGACAGGGTGTCAATATCTTTGATGCCAGCCCCGATTGCCGGAGAAACCCCGTTGCCTGCACGACCGGTGGCGCCACGCCGCCGAGCCGCCTGATTGCCGATCCTACCGCCTTTGTGGTTCGCGGAAGTGCCGACGTCACCTTTCGCCCCTTCCCTATCATCAGCTTCAGTCTCCAGCCTCGAGGTCAGTATTCGCCGCACGCGCTGTTGAGCTATGAGCAGTTTTCCGCGGGCAACTACACGATCGGGCGCGGTTTCGATCCGGGGACATTGCTGGGCGACTCGGGCGTCGGCGTCCGCGGTGAAGTCACCGTCGGCAGCATGGTACCCCGGTCGCGCAATGATCTCGCCATCCAGGGGTACGGATTTATAGATGCGGCGTGGACCTGGGATCGCGACCCCAACTCTTCCGTGCGCTATCCGGAAAAGCTACAGTCCGGCGGCGGCGGTGTTCGCCTAGCGTTTGGCGATCGTTTCCAGGCTGATGCAGGGGTCGCTACACCCTTTCGCGCCGCTGGATTGCAAACCCGGCGCGGGGATACGCGCTTCCTGATTTCGCTTACCGCCAAATTGCTGCCGTGGGGTCGTAACTGATGAACCGTCCTTTTGTAAAAAGCGTGAACCGGACCGACCCAGCAGGCAAGGCGCGCATTTCTCGCTACCAGTTGCTCGCCAGTTGCGCTGTCGCCATCACGTTGGCGGCCACTGCTCATGCACCAAAGGCAGCGGCGCAGGCTTATCTCGATCGCGCGTTGCAGGGATCGTCCACGGTAGTCGCGGGCAGCGCAACGATCACGCGCAGCGCCACGCTCGACACGATCAATGTCAACTCGCCGCAAGCGATCATAAACTGGAATCCCGAAACCGGAGGACCGCTTGCCCCCGGAACGATCAACTTCCTGCAAACCGGAACAACCGCCACGTTCAATGGCACAGCCGATTACATCGTCCTCAACAGGATCATTCCGACCGACCAGACGCGTGCGATTTCTATCAACGGAAACGTGAATTCGACAATCACCATTGGCAGCAGCCTGTCGGCGCCTGGCGGATCGGTCTGGTTCTATTCGCCCGGTGGCATCGTCGTCGGTGCGGGCGCGGCGTTCAATGTCGGCAATCTTGTCCTGACTGCGGCCGACATCGAACTCGGTTACGGCAGCGACCTGTACAATACAGCGGGGTCAAAGACGATCCACTTCCGCGGTGGCGATACCAATTCCCAGATTAACATCATGCCGGGTGCGAGTATTACGCAGACCAAGGCAAACTCGTATCTCGCCGTATTCGCTCCGGTGATCAATCAGGGCGGCACGGTCCAGGTCAACGGCCAGGTCGCCTATCTGGCGGCCACTCAAGCCGATGTGACCATCGACCTCGGCCTTTTCGCCGTCAACTTTATCGCGGGTTCGACCGGTGGCAATTCGATCACCCACACGAATTCGACGACCGGCGCCACGCAGGACCCCGCAGCATTTAACAATATCTACCTCGCGACGATCGCAAAAAACGATGCGATTTCCAGCCTGCTGGTGTCCGGAACACTCGGTTATACGCCCGCTGCCAACGCCGGGATCGTCAACGGACAGGTCGTGCTGTCTGCGGGCTACAACGTCAGCAATGCCGATCGCGCCGTGTCGCCGATCACCACCAAATTTGCCGGCACCGGCGTTGGCAACATCACGCTCGGTAATTCACAGTTCACGGTCAACACCACCGCACAGGCAAGCAATGCCTTTGTCGCGAGCCCGGCACTTGGCGGTGTTATTAATTTCGTGGCAAATGCAACGCTTGGCGGTGCGAAGTCGGCAACGCTGACCGCGAACCGGAACGAGCGTATCCAGTCCGGTGGTTCGCTTTTGCTCAACGCCTTCGACGGCGCGGTCGGCGGGACTGCCACGGCAACCGCCAGCTTCGAACTCGGCTACGGCGCGACTGCCGGTGTCATCAATGTCGGCGGTGGATTCAACCTCGATACCACCGGACTCGGGATCGGCGCGGTAGGAGGAACAGCCACGCTGAACGTCGACGGCGGCCAGGTCTATGCCGGTACGATCAACCTGTTTGCTGACGCACGTGTCGGCGGCACCGCTGGTGGTAATGCCACCGCTGGGTCAGCGCTGCTAAACGTAACCGATTCGCGGTCTTACATCCAGGCAATGGGGCTTGGACTCAACGCGAGCGCTGTGGGCGGGGACAATGTGGCGGGCGCTGGCGGCAGCGCCACCGGCGGCACGGCGGTCGCCACAATTTCGGCCGGTACGATCGCGCTGGCACCGTCGCTCGGCGTGTACGCCCTTGGCATTGGCGGAAGCGCCAGCACGGGGGTTGGTGGCAATGGAACGGGCGGCACGGCATCGGTAGCCGTCAATGGCGCGACGCTGACCATCGGCGACGGCCGGATCGATGCCAGTGGCATTGGTGGTAATTCAGACAATCAAGCGGGTTTCGGAAAGGGCGGCAGTGCAGCGCTTTCGGTATTGAATTCCACGACACCGGGCCAAGGCCTGATCGCCAACGATCTTTTCATCACGGCAAATGGTGCCGGTGGTGAATATGGGTACGGCGTAGCGTCTGCCTCGACGGCTGGCCCTGGCACTGGCGGCATTGCATCGTTGACGGTCGACAGTGGTTCGTTTGCGGTTCGACGCACGACCGTCAGCGCCGGAGGGTTCGGCGGTTACGCCTCCGACGGCGGCGTCGCTGGCAACGGCAAGGGTGGCACAACCAGTTTCAAGGTGACGGGCGGTAGCGTTCTCTCGGTGGAAAGCGCCAGGTTCCTTGCCGAAGGTGGTTCAATCGGCGTCTATTCAGGCGCGCCGGTCGTCTTCGCGGCAAACGGCGGGCGCGGTGATGGTGGCGTCGTCAATGTTGATTTGCTTGGCGGCACGACGACCTTTGCATCGGCCAACAGCACTCCGCTGTTCGACGTATCGGCTGATGGATACGGTGGGAACGCGTTCAGCACCGCGGCGAACCCAGGGCTAACTGCCGGCGCGGGCACCGGCGGCACGATCAAGTTTACGGTCGGCGGCGGGACCGTGAGTGCGCCAACCACGTCAATCCACGCCGACGGGTTCGGTGGAACGGTTGCGCAGTCTTTCGACTTTGCCACCGTTGGCGGCGCTGGCAAGGGCGGAAGCGTCACCTTCGATGCTCCCGCTGGGAGTTACGCTGGCTCCTTTACGATCACCGCAAATGGCGAAGGCCAATCCGGCGGTAGCTCGGGCAACGCTGGTAGCGGTGTGCCGGTTGGCGCGGGCGGAGCCGGCATCGGCGGCGGCGTCGACTTCACCGCAGGCGGCGCGAATTTCAACACTGACAGCCTGCAACTCCAGGCCCTTGGGAATGGTGGTAACGGTGGCGGTGTCGAAACCGGTTACGGCAGCGTGGGCGGTAGTGGCGGCGCCGGCGGAAATTCGTCAGGCGGTAAGGTGACGCTGGCCATCACCGCCGGCAGCTCACGCTTCAGCTCGATCTCGGGCACGGTGCGCAGCGCTGCTGGAAGTGGCGGCAATGCCGAAGTCGGCTATGGCGCGTTGAATGTGGTCGGGGGCAAGGGCGGCAACGCCTTGGGTGGCGGCAGCGTCGCGGTCGCAATCAATGGCGGGGTGACGCAGGTCAACCAAATCTCGGTTGATGCAGGTGCCAGCGCTGGCAGCGGCAGCTTCATTCAGACGGGATATTCGAATTTTGAAACGGCAACGGCAACGGCAGCGGCAGGTGGTAATGCTACTGCCGGGATCGCCACGGTCACGCTGGCAGGCCAGGTCGATAATCTCGACAGCGTCTCCGTCACCAGCAATGCGCGAGCGGGAAGCGGCGGAAACGGCGATCTGGGCAGCATCGGCGGCAATGCTATCGGCGGCTCGTCGCGGCTGATAATCGACGGCACCGGCGTTCGATTGGGATCAGTCGATATTTCCAGTGCGAGCTTTGGCGGCGCAGGCAATTACGCGAAAACTGGCTCTGGCAGCTCTGGCGGAAACGCTCTCGGCGGTGCAACGAGTTTTGAACTCACGAATGGCGGCTCGCTGACCTTTACCGATACCCGTCCTAGTTTCTCGATGAACTCCAGTGCCGAGGGAGGGTTCGGAGGCTCCGTCGGTGAGGCATTTGCCGGCGGCAACGGCGGTAATGCGCAAGGCGGACAGATAAGCATTATCGCGACCACGGCTTCGCTCGATTTGACCGGTCCAACGCGCAATCTCGTCGCAACCGCAACCGCAGGCTCGGGGGGCGACGGCGGATCTGGCGATGGCCCGATACCGAGCGCTGGTGGGGCTGGCGGAAACGGTGGCGATGCATTGGGAGGCAGCATTGCCTTGCGCTCGACGGGGGCGGACGCGTCGTTCAATCTCGGCGATGCGGAATTTGGCTATGGCGTTGCCGGATACGGCGGCGTCGGCGGATTGGGTGGCGCGGGAGGACGGGGCACCAACGGTATCGACGGCGGGATCGGCGTCAGTGGCACCAATGGCGGTGACGGGTTTAGCGGCGGATTGGGGGGCGACGGTGGCCGGGGCACCGGGGGTTTCTTGAACATCGAAGCCAGTGACTCGGGTTCGTTTTCCTTTGGATCGCAAACGCTTGAGGCATCGGGCTACGGCGGCGACGCGGGAGTGGGTGGACCGGGCGGCAACGGCGGCTTCGGCGGGGCAGGCGGGAGCGGCATCGCCGGAGCGCTTGGCCAGAATGGCGGCGCGGGCGCCAGTGGCGGAAACGGCGGCTTTGGCGGCAACCAAGGCAATATTGGCCGAGCCGGGCCAGGCATCGGTGGCGTTGTCGTCTTGAACGCGTTGGGTGGCAGCCTGTCGGGCGGCGACCTAACGGTCAAGGCGGCCGGAAATTCAGGATTCGCGAGTCCTTTTTTCGGCGGTGAGGGCGGCGGGGGCTTTGGAGGCTCCGGCGGAGCGGCAGGAGCAGGCGGCGCGCCAGGTGGGCAAATCGGAGGCAATCCGGCACCGACCACCGGTCCCCGTGGCACAGACGGACAGAATGGCCTGAACGGATCCAGCAGTGAGTTCGGCTCGATAGACCCGAACAGCAGCGGCGGCGCCATTGTCTTTGCTACCAGCAGCAACGGGGACTTTACTGGCTCGATGAACTTCGGCCAGGTTGACGCCACTGTGGAGGGGGTCACCAACACCCCATTCGGTGCGCAGCGTAACGGCAATTTCGGGACCATTGAGTTTAACAACATCGGTCCCAACCGGATTGACCAGACCATCCAATTTGCGGGACTGAACGCCACGGCTGGCTTCTCCAGTCAGGAAGACAGCAGCGGTTCGATTAAGTTTCAGTTGGACAATCCGCTGCTGGTTTCCGGCGACGTCACGCTCAACAGTTCGGGGACAATCGGCATTGCGGCAACGGGCGGCGGATCGCTGCAGGCCCTTGGTGCCGTTTCAATTGCGACGGGCAGCGATATCGCTATCAGCCATGCCACCCCTTTCCTGAGCGATACCCTGCCCGCTTTCGTCACGCTTCGTGGCGACAGCATTTCGCTGACGTCAGGTACTGGTATCAACGCCGGCGGCAGCAGCATTGTCGGACTGAACGACATTTTCATCCAGTCCTACGAATCGGTCGCTCTCGGACAGGTGAAGTCGGGAGGTGAACTTAGGGTTTTCGGACGCGGCCTGACCTTCGATTCATTATTGTCCGAAGGCGACATGCGCATCGTTGCTTACGCTGACGATCTCGTCGGCGGCAGTGCGACGGCCACCAACGGCAGTTTCCAGGCAGAAGCAGGATATGGCAGCATCAACCTTGGCACCGTGACCGCAGGCAATGCCGCCACGCTGTTTACGCGCGGTGCGGTCACTCTTGGCGCCGGGAAATCAGGTTATAACTTTATCATCGATGCCGGAACGACAGTCGATGCGACCCGGATCACGACGACCGGCATAGGCAATCTGGACGACACCGCCAATGTCCAGATAACCGCTGGTGGCGCCGTCAACGTCGGGCACGCCGAGGCCTTCAACGATATTCTGGTCAACTCGGCGAGCTTTGCAACTGGCGGCAACACGCTGATCGCAGGCGACAACATCAACATCGCCACTTTGGGCGACTCGGCGCTTGGCGTTTCGACCGCAAACGGACGAATCGATGTTACCGCAGGGGGCGCTATCGCTTTCACGTCCATCGGCGCTGGCAGCGATGTAAACCTTTCGGCCGCAAACGGTGACATCGCCGGCGGTGCTGCAACGGCAGGCGGATCGATGTCGTTGCAGAGTGTTAGTGGCAGTGTCAGTTTCAGCGACATACGCGCTGGCCTCGGCATTACAGTAACAACACCTGGAACGATTACGGGCGCCAGCGCCCGACTGGATGGCGGCACACTGCGTTTGAACGGCGGTCGAGGGATCACCGTATCGACCGTGGCTTCGGGGGGACGCGTCGAACTGCGCGCACCGAACGGTGCGATCATTGTCGACACCGACCTGTCTGCAGGCACTCGCTTGTTCGCCTTGGGGCAATCCCTCCGGTTGCAATCGAAGGGCGCACTTTCGGCGGAGAGTCTGATCGCAACCCAAGGCGGCATCGATGTCACGACGTCGGGCAATTTGCTGACCGACATTACCAACGCCACCGGTGACGTGTTCCTGACCAGCACGGGCGGCAACGTTGCTGTCGATCATGTCGGCGATAGCGACAATGGTCTGCCCACGCCTTCGAACCTCGCAATCACCGCGTTCGCAGACGTCATCCTCGGCGCCAAGGTGACCACAAGCGGTCGCCTGGTCGTCCAGTCGGGCGTGCTTGGCGCGACCGGCCAGTCACCCGGGGTGACGACGATCAACGGTATTGCTTCGGGTGCGACGATGAGCTTCGGGTCGACCGATATCGTCATCTCCCCGAACGCGCGGGTTGGCACGGCCGGGACGACCACTTCGGTCGCATTCCTCAACCGGTCGATCGCCACGACCACGATCGGCGGCAGCGCCACGACCACCGGCTATGTGCTGGACAACGCCGAACTGCAGCGCGTGTTTTCCAACAATCTCGGGGTGTTCCGCAACCTTCCGCCTACTCCGGCATCGACGGGAAGCCAGACACCTGCTCGAGTGATGTCAAACGCCGCGCCGAATGTCATCATCGACACACTAACTCTGAACGGCGGCACCGGTGGCGCGTTCTCCGGCGGGACCTTCGCGATTAAGTCCGATGGCAAGGTGCAAATTGTGGGTGCCGTCGCACTAACAAACCTGACGACCGGCAATCGATTCGAAATCAACGCGGCTGATGCGATCGAAGCATTGCCGACCGGTTCGGTGACGATGACCGGCTCCACGAACGTGTTGACCGGAACTCTGGCACTGAATTCCGCCGATATCTTTGCCGGATCGTCGGCGGCGCTTGCCGACATTGCTGCTGCCGCCGATCTTGGAGCGGCCAGCACCCGGATCGACCGGAACGATACTACCCCCGCGAGCGACAATGGCTATTTCGCCGCAGGTGGGATCATCGCGACGGTCGACAACAATATATATATCCAGAACACCGGCGCTTCGACGATGGCCAACACCGATTTCGATGCGCGGCGCGGTTTCACCGTCGGCGCTGGAGGCTTCACCGTCGTCCAGAATACACCCGGGGTAATCAAGATAGCCGTGAACGGTCGCCAGGTCGTCAGCACCGCTCAGGGCGAATTCTTCACAGGCTTCGACCTCGTTCCGCGGATCAACATCATTGGCTACGATAGCGCGTCGGCCAATGGCTCGGTTGTACAGACGCGGGGCAGTTTCGATCCGCTGTCGACGATCAACGGTTGCCGGATTTTGGCGACGAGCTGCAGCGGTGCCGGCGTGATCGTGCCGGACCCAGGCACCAGCATCGCGCGCGACACCATCGAACACGCGGTCGAACAATTCCAGGCTGAGGGACAGTTACTGCCGATTGCGCTCGTCCAGTTCCAGGATTTCAAGGGCTTCATCGACCAACCCGTCATCGACGAACCTGTCACGGGTGCCGGCAACGACGATCTGTACTCGCTCGATGACTCGCAGCTTTGCGATCGCGACCAGAAGCCGCCGTGTAAATAGCAGTCGGCCTCTTTAGCCGGTTGACGGGGGCGGCGCGATTGCCGCAACGCCCCCTTATGACAGCTATACCGATCCGCCTTTTCAATAGCATGACCCGCTCGATTGAAGCCTTCGTGCCGATTGAGCCTGATCACGCCCGCATCTATTCGTGCGGACCGACCGTGTATCACTACGCCCACCTCGGCAATCTGCGCGCTTATGTGTTCACCGATACCTTGCGGCGGACGTTAGAATATAAGGGGCTGGAGACGACCCATGTCATCAACATTACCGACGTTGGGCACCTGACCTCCGACGCGGATGTCGGCGACGACAAGATGGAGGCGGCCGCCGCGCGTGAACAAAAGACTATCTGGGACATCGCCGCCCATTACACTGCCGCATTCAAAGCCGACGTCGCGGCACTCAACATCCGCCAGCCGACGCGCTGGTCGATCGCCACCGACCATATCGAGGACATGGTGAATTTCGCCGAAAAGATCGCGCCAGAGCATTGCTACGAATTGCCGACCGGCCTGTACTTCGACAGTAGTTCGGTGGCCAACTACGGCAGCCTCGCTCGCGCGCTTACCGACGAAGGCGAAGGTCGCATCGCCGGGGTCAGCGGTAAGCGCCATGCGTCGGACTTCGCGATCTGGCGCAAATCAGCGGTTGGCGAACAGCGCCAGATGGAGTGGGATTCGCCATGGGGCAAGGGCGCGCCGGGCTGGCATCTCGAATGTTCGGTGATGAGCATCAAATATCTGGGACCGCAATTCGACATTCATACCGGCGGCATCGACCATCGCGAGATTCATCATCCGAACGAGATCGCCCAGAACCAGGCTTACACCGGCACGGCGGCAACGGGCGCTAACTGGTGGATGCACAATAACTTCCTGATCACGCGCACGGGCCAAAGTGCGGCAAAAATGTCGAAGTCGGAGGGCCCGATCGCGACGCTGCAGGCGCTTGTCGATCGCGGCATCCATCCCCTCGCCTATCGCCTGATGTGCCTGTCAGCCCATTATCGCAGCGAGCTTGAGTTTTCGGGTGAAAATTTGATGGCCGCGCTCACCCGCCTGAAACGGCTCGTGATGGTGGTGGTGCCCCTTCGCGGGAATGAGGATGAGGTGATCCTTTCGCCCGCCGCAACCCTGCTGCTCGACAGGTTCGACGAAGCGATCAGCGACGATCTGGCGCTGCCCCGCGCGCTGCCGTTGATCGAGGAAGCGGCCACCACAAAGGCATTTAGGCCTGCCGTCCGACTTCACCTGGTAGAGCGCATGGATGCGGTCCTCGGCCTACGCCTCGACAGCATCGACCGCCTCGACCTGCGATTAAGGCCGGTTGATGCCGCATTGACCGACGACCAGGTTGAGGCGCTGCTGGCCGCGCGAAAAGAAGCGAGGGCCGCCAAAGACTTCGTCGAATCTGACCGCATCCGCGACGCTCTCGTCGCTGCCGGGATCGAGGTCATGGACGGAGATGCGCTGGGCTGGGACTGGAAGCTCGACCTGACATGACCACGGCCGTACTCAGCGCCATGGTGCGTCCCTTTGTCGAGCCATATCTGCCCATCGACATCGATGTGAACTGGTTCGCAACCAAGGCTGAGGCGCTCGAATACGCGCCGGGCGCGGAGATTGGCTGGTTCGACCTGTACAAACGACAGGACATGCTGCCGATCATCCACGCCGCAACGAAAATGAAGTGGCTGAACTCGCTCTACGCCGGGGTCGACGGCCTTCCGCTCGATCTGCTCGCCGATCGCGGCGTCGTATTCACCAACGGCGCGGGCATCAACGCGATCACGATCGCCGAATATGTCGTCATGGGGATGCTGACCATCGCCAAGGGCTATCGGCAAGTCGTCCAGGCACAGGACCGGCACGAATGGCTCAGGATCCCCCCGGGCCGGGCCGAACTGGCAGGCAGCAAGGCGTTGCTGATCGGCTATGGCGCAATCGGCAAGCTGATCGAAAAACGATTAGCCGCATTCGACGTGGACATTAGCAAGGTGCGGCGAACCACCGGTGACGCGACCACGCTGGGCCCTGACGACTGGCGGGCGCGACTGGGCGAATTCGATTGGATCATTCTTGCCCTGCCGGCCACGCCTGAAACGGAGCACCTAATCGGACGACCGGAGCTTGATGCGATGAAGCCGACTGCGACGCTGCTGAATATCTCGCGCGGGTCAGTCATCGATCAGGACGCGCTGGTGGATGCGTTGTCCAGGCGGCGGATCGCTGCGGCGTTTCTGGATGTTACAACGCCCGAACCGCTGCCGCCCCACCACTCGCTGTGGACACTCGACAATGCGCACATCACAATGCACCTTTCGGGTCAGTCGCAGGACAAGATGGCAGCGCGTGCGGCCGCCTTGTTCCTTGAAAATCTGAACAACTATCTGGGCGGGAAACCGCTCGCAAACGTCGTGGACCTTCGGCGCGGATACTGATACCAACCCGCTGCTGATGCGGGAGCCTACCCGCCCGGGTCGCTGACAAGTTATTCAACTGGGGGATACGCGACTCATGACCAAGGCTTCGGACCTTTTCATTCAGTGCCTCGAAGATGAGGGCGTCGAGTATATTTTTGGCGTGCCCGGAGAGGAAAATCTTGATTTCCTCGATTCCCTGTCGCGGTCGACCAAGATCAAGCTGATCCTGACACGGCACGAACAGGGCGCTGGTTTCATGGCCGCCACCTATGGGCGTCACACCGGCAAGACCGGCGTGTGCCTCGCGACGCTGGGCCCCGGCGCAACCAATTTCGTGACGGCGGGCGCCTATGCCCAACTCGGTGGCATGCCGATGATGATGATTACCGGGCAAAAGCCGATCAAGAAGTCGAAGCAGGGCCGGTTCCAGATCCTCGACGTCGTTGCGATGATGGGACCCATCACCAAATATACCCACCAACTGGCAAGCGCGGACAATATCCCGAGCCGGGTGCGTGAGGCGATCCGGCTTGCCGAAGAAGAAAAGCCGGGCGCGGTCCATCTAGAACTGCCCGAGGATATCGCCGACGAGCAGACCGATTCCACCCCCATTCCGCGCAGCATCGCGCGCCGTCCCTCTGCGGATGCAAAGGCGGTCGCCGCTGCGGTTGAGAAGATTCAGGCGGCCAAGGCTCCGGTGCTGGTGATCGGCGCGGGCGCCAACCGCACGATGACATCGAAGATGCTGCTGGAGCTGGTCGAAAAAACCGGCATCCCTTTCCTGACCACCCAATTGGGCAAGGGCGTCATCGACGAACGTCATCCGAAATTCGTCGGGTGCGCCGCGCTCAGTGCGGGCGACTTCGTTCATCGCGCCGTCGAAGCCTCAGACTGCATCGTCAACATCGGTCACGACGTCATTGAAAAGCCGCCCTTCTTCATGCGCCCGGGCGGCCCGCACGTCATTCACATCTCGTCGAAATCGGCCGAGGTCGATCCCGTTTACTTCCCGCAAATCGAAGTCATCGGCGATATCGCCAATGCCATCTGGCAGATCAAGGAATCGATCGTCGTTAATCCCGCGTGGCAGTCGGACGTCATGTTAAAGGCGCGGGCCGCCGAAGTGGCGCACACGGCCAGCCTGTCGGGGGATCAGCGTTTCCCGATTTACCCCCCCCATCTGGTCGAACAAGTGCGCTGCGCAGTGCCAGACGATGGCATTATCTGCCTGGATAATGGGGTTTATAAAATCTGGTTTGCGCGTGGGTATACTGCGTACAAGCCGAACACCGTGTTGCTCGACAATGCGCTGGCCACGATGGGCGCGGGCCTGCCCAGCGCGATGATGTCGTCGATGGTCTATCCCGATCGCAAGGTCATGGCGATCTGCGGCGACGGTGGGTTCATGATGAATTCGCAGGAGATGGAAACGGCGGTTCGGCTGAAGCTGAACCTCACCGTGCTGATCCTGAACGACAATAGTTATGGCATGATTCGCTGGAAGCAGGCGAACATGGGCTTCAAGGACTGGGGCCTGACCTATGGCAACCCCGACTTTGTGAAATATGCTGAAAGCTATGGCGCGTTCGGTCACCGGGTCGAAAGTGCTGCCCATTTGGACGAATTGTTGCGGCACACTATGGCGACGCCGGGGGTTCACCTCATCGACTGCCCAGTTGATTATTCAGACAACGACCGCATCCTCAATCACGACATCAAAGAACTGGCAAAAGCGGTTTGAAGAGCCGGGTAAACGGAGACTGAAATGGCCATATTAAAAGACGTTTACCCACTCTATCTTGCAAACGAAGCCAGGCAGCCGAATACCGATCTTGAAGTTACCGACAAGTTCACCGGTAAGGTCGCGTTCCGCTGTGCGCAGGCCGATGCCGCGACCATCAATGCTGGAATTGCAGCCGCGGTCGAGGCTGCGGAACCCATGGCACGCATGGCCGCCTATGAGCGGCAGGCAGTCCTGATGCATTGCGTGACGCGGTTTATCGAAAGGTTTGGCGAACTGGCCTATGCGCTGTGTGTCGAGGCGGGCAAGCCGATCAAGGACAGCGAGGGTGAGGTCGGGCGGCTGATCGACACGTTCCGCATCGCTGCCGAAGAGTCGGTTCGCATCACCGGCGAGGTCCAGCCCCTCGACATCGCGGCGCGGGCAAAGGGCTATCAGGGCATCTGGAAACGCGTTCCTATCGGACCGTGCAGCTTCATTTCGCCATTCAACTTTCCCCTCAACCTCGCCGCGCACAAGATCGCGCCAGCGCTCGCGGTCGGCTGCCCGTTCGTCATGAAACCTGCGAGTCGGACCCCCCTGGGGGCGCTCATCATCGGCGAGGTGCTGGCCGAAACCGACTTGCCGAAGGGCGCCTTCTCGATCCTGCCGGCCCATCGTGACGGGGCGGACCTGTTTACCACCGACGACCGGTTGAAACTGTTGAGCTTTACCGGATCGCCGGCGGTCGGATGGGACTTGAAGGCAAAGGCGGGCAAGAAGAAGGTCGTTCTCGAACTGGGCGGGAATGCCGCCGTCATTATCGACCATGATGCCGACCTGGACGACGCGCTGGAACGCGTGATTTTCGGGGCTTTCTATCAGTCGGGACAGTCTTGCATTGGCGTCCAGCGCATCATCATTCACGAGCGTGTTTACGACCAATTTCGCGACATGCTCGTGGCAAGGACCCGCACATTGGTTTCGGGCGACCCCAAGGACCGCAACACGTTCATCGGTCCGATGATAGACGTGAACGAGGCCACGCGGCTCGATAACTGGATACAGGAGGCGGTGGCCGCTGGCGCAACGCTGTTGTGCGGCGGTGGACGACAGGGGGCGATGCTGGAGGCGACGCTGCTCGAAAACACGCCGCGCGACACCAGGGCTTATCGCGAAGAAGCGTTCGGGCCGGTCGCGCTGTTGTCAAAATTCAGCGACTTTGACGCGGCGCTGGACGAGGTCAACGACAGCAAGTTCGGATTGCAGGCTGGCATCTTCACGCGCGATCTTTTCAAGACGCTTGACGCATGGGACCGGCTCGAGGTCGGGGGCGTGGTGATCAACGACGTGCCAAGCTACCGCGTCGACAACATGCCCTATGGCGGCGTCAAGGATTCGGGGCTGGGCCGCGAGGGGGTGAAGTTCGCGATGGAGGACATGAGCGAAATCCGCAATCTCGTGATCCGTCGTACCGAACGGGCTTAGGCGCCGCGTCCGGAGTGACGCCGGGCGACGACTGGGGCTTCACAGACTGGGCCGTAAATCTATGCGGCTGGCCAGATCAACCCAATTCCCGCCTTGCCACGGAGGTCGTTACGCCGTTAAAGTCCCCGCAAATAAGGGGTCGCACGCTAGTTTTCAGGTCTAATCGACCGACCCCATGCGGGGCCGGACGGGGGGTTATGCGGTGCGGGAGTTTTTCAGTGTAACGATGCGCCACCGCGCGGCAGCCTTTTGGGCGGCGCTGCTGTGCATTGCGCTCGCCACATCGGCTATCACATTTGCGTTTATCGGCGCACCGGTAAAGGCAGCGTTGCCCAACGACAATGTCCACATGGGTGTCGCTTCGTGCGGCGGCACCACCTGCCACGGCCGACAAGAGGCGGACGGCAAGGTCGTTCGCCAGGACGAGATATTGCGCTGGCAGGAACCTTCTTCACCGACCGGCGCTCATTCGCGCGCCTATGCAGTCTTGTCCGAACCTCGCGGGCGTGAAATCGCGGCCCGTCTCGGCATCGGCCCCGCAACCTCTGCCGGAGAATGTCTCGGCTGCCATGCCGACGCCCCCCCGGTCGGCAAGCGCGGCGCACAATTCCGCATGAGTGACGGTGTAGGCTGCGAAGCCTGTCACGGCGGCGCTTCGGAATGGCTGGCGAGCCATCGCGCGGTCGGCGGCACCCATGCCGCCAATGTTGCGCGCGGCATGGTCCCACTCGATCGCACGCAGGTAAAAGCCGCCGTCTGCCTTGACTGCCACTTCGGCTCTGCCGATGGCGGGCAGTTCGTGACCCACCGCATCATGGCCGCCGGGCACCCGCGCATCAGTTTCGAACTCGACCTGTTCTCGACGCTCCAGCAACATCATAATGAGGATGCCGATTATGCCGCGCGCAAGGGCCGCACGAACAACGTGCGCGTTTGGGCCGTGGGGCAGGCAATGGCGCTCGATCGGGCCTTGTCACTCTACGCAAACCCGACCTATGGGACTGAGGGCGCATTTCCGGAATTTTACTTTTACGACTGCCACAGCTGCCATCGCCGGATCGAGGATACCGACAACTTCAAGCCGACCGCGCAGGCAAATCCCGGACGACCGATCGCGCCGGGCACGCCGCCGTTCAACGACGAAAACATGATCATGCTGTCAGCGGCGGCACGGGTGGCGGCCCCTGTCCTCGCTGCACGCTTCGATGCCGACAGCAAGGCCTTTCATCGCGCCAACACTGAAAGCCGAGCCGCAGCGCTTGCGGCGGGCAGTCGACTGCGCTCGACCGCACAGGCGCTGGCGGCGGCGTTCGGGTCGGCCAGCTTCGACCGTGCAAAGACTATGGCAATCATCGAGACGATCTCGGGAGAGGCCATCACGCCGCGCTTCACTGATTATACGGGCAGCACGCAATCTGTCATGGCGGTGGACACATTGCTGAACGCGATGGTCAATGCGGGCCAGGTTCCACCGGGATCGGCACAGGCAATCCGTGGCGACATCAACCGTGCTTACGCGGCGGTAAAAGATCCCAACGACTATCGCCCGCTCGATTTCCGCCGCGCCTTGGGCAGCGCGGTCCGGACAATCCGGACACTGCGATGATGATGTTCCAGCGCACCGCCAGTACCCTGGCCATATCGGCTTTGCTGCTGGCCTCCTGCGGCGGCGGGACCGATAACAATGGATCTCCCGCCGCGACGCCGCCCGCCTCGCCCTCTCCTCCGGTCGCGGTCTATGCGGTTCCAGCCCAGGAGTCGCTGTCGGTCACCGACGTGCAAACGGTGTTGGCAGGGGCAATATCCGAAGCACAGGCGCGGTCCGCCCCTGCCGTCATCGCCGTGACCGACCGGGTCGGCAACGTGCTTGCGGTTTTTAATATGACCGGAGCGCGTCCCACCGCATTCACCGGGTCCGCTCCGAACGGCGACAACATCGATGCGCAGAACCTGCTCATTCCGGCGGCGGCGGCGGCTATCGCCAAAGCGGTCACTGGCGCCTATCTGTCGAGCGGGGGCAACGCGTTTTCCACGCGGACGGCTTCGGAAATTGTTCAGGAGCATTTCCCGCCCGCGCCCTCGCTGACGGCAGGGCTTGAGAGCGGTCCTCTGTTCGGGGTGCAGTTCAGTTCGCTGCCCTGTTCCGATCTTTCGGCGCGGTTCGGTGCCGCCGGGACGGCTGCGCTGATCGGCCCGAAGCGGTCGCCGCTCGGCCTATCCGCCGACCCGGGCGGCTTTCCCCTTTACAAGAATGGCGTGCTGGTCGGCGGGGTCGGCGTCATGACCGACGGCGAATATGGTTCTGATCCCAACATTATCGATATCGACAGCAGCGACGAAGAATTTATCGCGCTGGCCGGCACTGCGGCTTTCAATGCTGCGGCCAACATCAGGGCCGACCGCATTACGGTGGACGGCACGCTGCTTCGATACAGCGACGCGACCCCCGCAGGTTTCAAGCGAAGCGGTGCGGCTCCCGCTTTTGCCGCACTTGCGGGATTGGGAACATTGGTTGCGGTGCGCGGATATAACCTCGCCACGATCATCGCAGGCACTGCCTATGGCACCGAGGCATCGGGGATACGCGCCTCGACGTCCGCCGAATTTGCCAACCCCGACGCCTTCGTCCTGACCGATGGCGCAGGGACCGACCGGTATCCTGTGCGTGGCGGGACCGATTCTGCACCGATTACCATCGCCGAAGCGCGCGCTCTTCTCGAGGAAGCCTTTACGATCATGAGCCGTGCGCGGGCGCAGATCAGGCAACCGCTCGACAGTCGCGCGCAAGTGTCTATCTCGCTGGTCGACACCAATGGTGCTGTACTGGGGCTGGTGCGCGCACCCGACGCGCCGCTGTTCGGCACCGATGTCGCGCTCCAAAAGGCGCGCACCGTGATGTTCCTGTCGAGTGCAAGCGCGGGGACTGAACTGCAAACCGACCCGTCGCAGGATGTCCGAGACTTTGTTCCCCGGTTTCGCACCTTCCTGAACGACCCCGCTGCGCTTACAGGCAAGACGGCGTTCGGCGATCGATCGATCGGCAACCTCGCCCGGCCTTATTTCCCCGATGGTGAGATCGGTCGTCCCAACGGCCCGCTGTCGCGGCCCATCGGACAATTCAGCCCCTTTTCAACGGGCCTCCAGTCGGCACTTATCCTCCAGAACCTTGCCGAACATTTTCTGTTTATCGCCGGCAATCCCAATGATACGGCGCAACGCTGTACGCGAATAACCAATTCGACCAAGCTCGCCAACGGCATCCAGATCTTTCCGGGCAGCGTCCCCATCTATCGCGGGTCGCAACTGGTCGGTGGGCTTGGCGTATCGGGCGACGGCATCGACCAGGATGACATGATTTCGTTCCTCGGAGCCTTGAACGGCGGACTTCGCGTCGGCACCGGTATCGGCAACGCAGATAAGGCCATTCGTGCGGACAGACTGGTTATCCCGCTTTCCAACAGTCCCGGCGTCCGTTTACGATTTGTGTCCTGCCCGTTCGCACCGTTCCTCGACACATCGGCGCAAAACGTCTGCGAGGGTCGCTGAGTGGCCATCGTCGCGCCATTTCTGCCGATGCTGGCTTTGATGTCGGGCGAGGCACAGGCAATGTCACGGATGGGCAAGAGCGACGCCGTCCGCGAACGCCGACTGCCGCACTATTTGAACCAGGAAGCGCCGACACCGACCCCGGCGCAGGCCGCACCCCCCGCTCCCCCTGCGGAACCGATATCGCAAGACCCCGCGATTTCGGCCGACGGTGCGCTGATCGACGGCCGACGTCGTCCCGGCCATGAAAAGGCCCTGCCCGACCGCGTTACGCAGGAAAATATCGGGGCAGTCCGCCCGCCCCCGCCTGAGGCATTTCCGACCGATGAATTCCCGGTGCCCGACCGCTGGCGGCTCGTCCAGACCCTGTGCCCGCAAGGCAGCCTGTATCCCAGCCTGTTGAGCGTCTGCCATTCGGTTCGCGACCCCTATCACCAGAACATCCTGAAGGGCGATCGCCCGGTCTGTCTCAACACCGTGGAAGAACAGGCACGACGCAAGGCCGCTGGCATTGCCCGCTGCCTAACGCCGCGCTTCTTCGGGCTGCACAAGGATGACTGGTTCCTCGCGCTTACCGGCGTTCTGGACACGGTGATCGAGCCGCGCAGCTTCCCGACGCCTGTGGGTGTGCAGACGACCGGTCGCCCGGACAGCCTGGACGTTTTCGGGCGCGGCCAGTCCATCGTCGCCTCGCAGACCTTGATTGCGGGCTTTTCGTTTATCAAGGGATCGACTGCCTACAAACCGCCCGAGATCGAATATCGCGTCGTGCTGGCCTATAATGCCAGCTATGTCGACGTATCGGAACGACGCGTTCTCGACGTGCGGCCAAGCGTCCACACGCATCGGTGGGATCATTTCCTCGGGGTGCAGGAAGCGTTTGTCGATTATCACATCAGGAATACATCGGACCGCTACGACTTCGAATCGATTCGCATCGGGGTGCAGCCTTTCCAGGCCGATTTTCGCGGTTTTCTTTTCAACGACAACCAGCTCGGTATCCGTTTCTTCGGCAACCGCGACAATAACCGTTTCCAATTCAACCTCGCGGCCTTTTGGCGACTGGAAAAGGACACCAACTCGGGCCTGAACTCGGTGATCGACTCGCCTCGGCATGACTGGGTTGTGGCAGCCAACGTGTTTCGCCAGGATTTTCCCGTTGTCGGCATGACCAGCCAGATATCGCTGACCTATAACATGAACCGTGAACGCCACCGGATAGAGATCGATCGCAACGGATTTCCCGCCCGTCCCGCGTTGCTCGGCGACTTGCGCGGGCGCGAGTACGACGTAGGCTATGTCGGCTATGCGCTCGACGGCCATGTCGGGCGGATCAATCTCACGGCGCAGGCATATGGCGCATTTGGGCAGGACCGGAACAGCTTTTTCACTTCGCAGCCCGCCAAGGTCCGCGCCTATTTTCTGGCGGCCGAACCCAGCATCGATACCGATTGGGCGCGCATCCGGGTTTCGGTCCTGTATGCGAGCGGCGACAAGAATCCTTACGACAACAAGGAAACCGGGTTCGACGCAATATTTGAAAACCCCATCTTTGCAGGCGCGGACACCAGCTATTGGATCCGGCAGTCGATCCCGTTTGCGGGTGGCGGGCGCAATGTCTCCATCAGCACGCGCAACGGGGTCCTGAACAATTTGCGATCGTCCAAGGAACAGGGTCAGTCCAATTTCAATAATCCGGGCACTGTCCTGATTGGAGCGGGCGCCGATTTCGACGTCACGCCGACGTTGCGTGTAACGACCAACGTGAACCATTTGTGGTTCGCCAACACGGCGACCTTGCAGGCGCTCCGGACAGAGGGAAGCATTCCCCGATCGATTGGCTATGATGTGTCCGCCGCCGCGATATTTCGTCCAAAAGCGATCCAGAATGTCGTGTTCCGCCTGTCGGGTGCAGTCCTGCAGCCGGGCGCTGGGTTCAAGGACTTGTTCGACAGTTCACGCCGCGACGACCGGTTTTACTCGGTGCTGTTCAACACGATCGTTAGTTTCTGATGCGCTGGTTGGCAATCCTGCTGCTATTGATGGTGCCAGCGTCGGTGCTCCGCGCGAGCGACGCCGAAAAGGCGCAGAACATCCACTACGGCTTCACGCCCCCCGCCCCGCCCGCACAGACACTCGAGGAAGCCAAGGTCAAGAGCGCGGGTTGCATATCCTGTCACTCCGCCTCCGATGCATGGTCGATGCATAAATCTGATGCAGTCGTGCTGGGCTGTACCGATTGTCACGGCGGCGACGCCAGTGCTTCGCTGCCCGACGCCGAAAAGACCGATAAGTTCGACGATCCGCGCTATGTCGCAATCCGTAATCGCGCGCACGTCATGCCGCGTTTTCCCAAGGCCTGGAACTGGCCGTCACCCGCCAATCCGCGCCAGAGCTACACCTTACTGAATAAGGAGGCGCCCGAATATGTCCGCTTCGTCAACCCGTCCGACTACCGCGTGGTTCGCGAAAGTTGCGGCGCCTGTCACCAGGATACGATTGAGGCCGCCGAACGGTCGATCATGGCTTCGGGCGCGATGCTATGGGGCGGTGCGGCGTATAATAACGGCATCATCCCATTCAAGAATTACGCCTTTGGTGAAGCCTATACGCGCACCGGTGAACCCGCCAAGATCATGTCGCCGGGCGAACCGCACGGCACTGTAACGTCCGACCAAGCCGCGCGCGGCGCTTTGCCGGTGCTATACCCCTTGCCGACCTGGCACGTCATTCCCCCGGGCGATGTGTTCCGTGTCTTCGAACGCGGTGGCCGCAATATCTCGACCCAATTCGCCGAGATCGGCTTGCCCAATCCGACGGGGAGCATCCAGCGCCTCGACGAACCCGGACGGCCCGACCTCAAACAGTCGAACCGTGGCCCCGGCACCGGCTTGCGCGTCGCGATTCCGGTCTTGAACATCCACAAGACGCGCCTCAACGACCCGTTCATGTGGTTCATGGGCACCAACGACCAGCCCGGCGATTATCGCCAGTCTGGCTGTGCCGCGTGTCACGTCGTCTATGCCAACGATCGCGAGCCCCGCCATTCGTCGATCTGGGCGAAATACGGGCGCGACGGCCAAACCGCGACGGTCGATCCGACGATCAAGGATCGGCTCGAACCAGAGGAGCACGGGGACCATGCGGCGGCATCGCGGCATGGCAGCTTTGCCGTTCACGGCGACGCATCGCGTGAGCCCGGCCAGAAGGAAAAGGGCCATCCGGTCGAGCATGCCTTCACGCGGGCGATCCCGACCAGCCAGTGCATGGGCTGTCACATGCACCAGCCGAACATCTTCCTGAACTCGTTCCTCGGCTACACGATGTGGGATTATGAGGCCGACGCGCCACGCATGTGGCCAAAGGAGCAGCAATATCCGAAGGCCGACTTTGCCCGCCAGGTGCTCGACCGTAATCCGGAAGCCGCCGCTGTGCGCGGATCGTGGGCCGATCTCGATTTCCTACGCAACGTCTACGACCTGAATCCGACGATGAAGGACACTCAGTTCGCCGATTATCACGGCCATGGCTGGAACTTCCGCGCGATCCTGAAGCGTGATCGCGAGGGCAATCTGCTCGATGCCGAGGGCAAAATCGTGAAAAACGACGACCCCGAGAAATGGCGCAAGACTGGCGAACCGAAATTCGTTCCTATCGGCACCAGCCCCGGCAAGTCCGTCCACCTGATGGACATCCACGCGGAGAAGGGCCTGCAGTGCGCCGACTGCCATTTCGCTCAGGACAGTCACGGCAACGGCCTGATCTACGGCGAAGTCGCCAACGCGGTCGAGATTGGCTGCAAGGATTGCCACGGATCGGCCAGCGCCTATCCCACGCTGCTTACCAGCGGCCCGGCTGCCCGACCGACGGGTGGCAACCTGTCGTTGTTGCGCAATCCGGACGGCCAGCGCCGCTTCGAATGGGTCACCGATGCAAGTGGTCGGCGTGTCCTGATGCAGCGCTCGATCACTGATCCAAAGCTCGAATGGCGCGTCCATCTGGTCAAGGATTCGGTCGACAGAACCTCACCCGACTTCAACATTAAGGCCGCGCGCGCGAAACTGATGGGGAACAGCGAGACGCAAGGCTGGGGGCCAGGGATCGCCCCCGCCGACCGCGCGCACACCGACGACAAGATGGCCTGCTTCACTTGCCATCTCAGCTGGACGACGTCGTGCGGCGGTTGCCATCTGCCGATCGAGGCGAACTGGAAAACATCCAGCCACAAATATGATGGTGAGGAAACGCGCAACTTCGCGACCTATAATCCGCAGGTCGCGCGCGATGACATGTTCCAGCTGGGCAAGCACATGACGACCAAGGGCAACATCATCACCCCGGTCCGATCTACTTCTGCGCTGGTGCTGTCTTCGACCAACCTCAACCGCGAGCGCATCTATATCCAGCAGCCGCCAATTTCAGCCATAGGCTTTTCCAGCCAGGCGTTTGCGCCGCATTTCCCGCACACAGTCCGCCTTACCGAAACCAAGACCTGTTCGGACTGCCATATCTCGGCAAATGACGACAATAACGCCATCATGTCGCAACTGTTGTTGCTCGGCACCAACTTCGTCAACTTCGTGGGCATGAACGCCTGGACCGGCCTCGAGAGCGGGTTCGAGGCGATCCGCGTCACCGAATGGGATGAACCGCAAGCGGTCCTGGGCAGCTATTTGCAGCGCTATGCCTATCCCGACTATTTCAAGCTCCACGTCGAAAAGAACAAGCGCGAGCTGATCAATTGGACGCGCGGCAAGACGTTCGACAAAAATCTTTCGGGCGAGACCGAGCCGCACGAACAGTTCCGCAACGTCACGCAAGGGACACGCGACGGTGTCAGCTGCCTGCAACTGCGCGGCGAATATATGTATGTCGCCGAAGGGCGCGGCGGCTTTCGTGTTTATGACGTCGCTTCGATCGGGAACAAGGGTTTCTCCAACCCAATTGTCGCCGCACCCTTTTCGCCGCTCGGTCAGAACGCGCACATTGCCTCAACCAATGCGACGTGCATGGCACTGCCGACCGGGCAGCCGATCAATCCCTTGCGCAACACGCCTGAAATGCGCGCGCTCAATCAGGAACAGCCGTTCCACCCAATCTACAATTACGCGGTCATCACCGACAGTGTCGAAGGGCTGATCCTGACCGACATCACGACCATGGCCGATGGTGAGTTCCGCAACAATTTCCTGAAACGCGCCGTGACGTGGAACCCCGACAATGTCCTGGCAGGCGCGCGACACGTCACGCTGGCCGGACATTTTGCCTATGTTACAGCCAGGGTCGGCCTGGTCGTCATCGACCTCGACGATCCGCTGCATCCCAGGCTGGCGGCAACGATCCCGCTGACCGACGCGCGCGCCACCGCGCTGCAGTTCCGCTATCTGTGGGTTTCGGACGCGCAAGGGTTAAAGCTGTTCGACGTGACCAACCTCGCCAGCCCGGTGGCGGTGCCGTCGGGCAGTGTCGCGCTCGCCAATGCATCGCGCATTTATCTCGCGCGGACCTATGCTTATGTCGCGGGCGGAGCGGAGGGGCTGGTCATCGTGAACATCACCAGGCCCGCGTCGCCGGTCATCTACAAGAAGGAGACGTTCGGCGGCCAGATGAACGACGTCCATGACGTTGTCGTCGGCAGCACCAATGCGTCGCTGTTCGCCTATGTCGCCGACGGCAAGAACGGCATGAAGGTGATCCAGCTGACCAGTCCCGCCAGTCAGCCTAACTTCTACGGGTTTTCACCGCAGCCCATGCCCGAACTGATCGCCTGGGCAAGGACGCCCTCGTCCGCGCTCGCCATGTCGAAGGGTCTCGATCGCGACCGCGCCGTCGACGAGACCGGCGACCAGATCGCCGTCTTCGGTCGCGTCGGCAGCCGCCCCTTCACGCGCAAGGAAATGGAAAAGCTGTTCCTGATGCGCCGGGGAATACCGTATAAGGTCGTCGATACGCCCAGTTTGGCAGATTGGGTCGGCGGCTGAGCTGAAGGTGGAACCCGGTGTTCAGTCCAGGCGTCGGGATTGCTCTGGTCGGCCTGACAAAATCGCCCCGCCTGCACTCGTAAATCCGGCTACGCCCGGATTAGGCGATCGCAAATCGAAAGGCACGAGCCTTCGCAACCGCACTGCGACGATTGGTCTAGCCCGCCGCAGCCCCCGGCCGTTCGCCCAGCAGGCTGCGCACCAGCGGCTGCATTCCGGCATCGAACTTTGCCAGCATCACATGCTCATCGGCATTATCAAAGTGCGTGATCAGCTGGTCGCCGTTCCACCAGTGCAACGCGAACGCTGGCGGGTCGGCGATAATCATCGGGCGGTTGTCGGGCCGCTCGGCATCGATCGGTTGGAGGTCGAGCGCAACCTGCGGCGCCGTCGAGGGACAAATGGCAATCGTCGTCCCTTCCCATTGGCAAGTGATCGCACGATGAAGGTGGCCGCAGATGACCGAGATGACCTGCGACTTGCCCTTGATGCACTGGCGAAACACGCCAACCCATGGCTCGTCGGGATGGGTGTTCATCCATTCAATGCCAACCTCGACTGGCGGATGATGCATGACGATGACGGTCGGGCGATTGACCTGTTCGGCAAGCCGCTCGTTCAGCCAGCGAGCGCGCACTTCGCAAAATGCGCCACCGTGCCGCCCCTCGTCCAGCGTATCGAGCACCAGCAGGCGCAATGGCCCGGCTTCTACTTCATATTGGCAAAACCCGTCGACAAATGGAATATCGGGAAACCAGGTCGTAAAGTTCTCGCGCAGGTCATGGTTGCCGAGACACGGCCAGACCGGAAAGTCGACCTGCGCCAGGGCGTTGCGTAGTCTCCGATAACTTTCGCCGTCGCCCCGATCAACGATGTCGCCGGTCGCCAGCAGCATGTCGGGTCGCGGGCGCATCGCGTTCAAATGCCGCAGCACCTGATCGAGCCGTTTGCGATTGAATTCCGAAGGATTGTCAGGCTCGAAGCCCAGATGAATATCGGTGACCTGGGCAATCAACATCTGCCTGAACATCCCCCGGCCCACATCGTTCGGGCTTGTTTTACAAGACCCCAATTGTCGGACAACGTCAATGTTTCGGAAGCGAAAGTATCGTGGCGGGATACTGGCATCTTCAATGCGTCACGCCTTTTCCACTGGCTGACGGTTGCACGAACCGGTCTTGTCCCTTGGCGCGATTGACCGCAACCTTGGTTCGCCAGGGGGCAGCTGCATCCATGTGATAGCTGTGGCACATCGCGCATGATGACGGCACAGCCGCACGACTGTTCTCACCGCCATGACATTCGCGGCAGGTGGCAATTCCCGGCAGCATGATCGGGCTGGTCGCGGTTGACGTCGCCGCCTTGTGGCAGGTTTCGCACTTTTCGGTCTTGTGTGCGTCATGGTCGAACCAGCCCTTCTGCAGAAAGCGCTCGGGCTGGACGACGGCCTTTATATGCCAGCCAGCAGACCCTGCATCGCCCGTCCGGTCAACGACGTGGCAGTCATAGCATGCGCCGCCCTTGGTAAAGACGGCATTGATCGCGGCATCGGCCCCGCCGCCATAGCTTCGCAATCCGCTGGAATAGTCGCCCTGCGTTTCGTTGGCAGCATAGTCACCAGGGCGCCGACGCTCGATCCCGCCCAGCGAAATCGGACGGACCGGCCCGGTTGATCGGAAAAACGCGCGGAGGTCGGCGACGACTTGCGCTGGTTGCCCGTGCCGCAACGTCCGCACCGTCCCGCCGATGCGATCAAACGCGAGGCTGTGGCACATCTGGCAACTACGCTCCATCTCGACTGGCTGGAACCGAACGCCATCGGCCGTCGGCGTATGGCAATCCTTGCACGCCAGCGCATTGCCCCAGCTCTGTTCGGCCTTCATCGTCTGCGCCATCCGGGCAACGCCGTTGGTCGCCGACAAATGCACCCCATGCGGAAACTTAAGTCCCGAATTCTGAATTGGCCTGGCATCGAGCGAAATCCGTTGGAACATTGGACGCCCACCCTGCCCGGAACTGTCGGTCACGATGGCCGGACGGAACTGCGGATGCGCGGTGCCGAAATCACCGACATTTGCAATCTTGGTGTCGGTCAGTCGCGATTTCAGCGTGGCGTGGCAGTCGGTGCAGAACGCCTGAGCGGTCGCGGGCATTGGCCCTGCCCCCTGATGCTCAGTATGGCAATCGACGCAACGCTGCCCGGTCGGCACCCCGAACGCCGACTTGAAACCGTTCTCGATACGCTTGCCGAAGTTCGGTGCGGCCATCGCGTTGATCTGGCGCTTTGGATCGGCATGGTCGTGGATGCCCGTGTGGCAGGCGACACATTTATTGTCCTCGACCGACACGAAGGCCTTGTCATGACAGGCCTGGCAATTTTTTTCGAGCGATCGATGCGCCTGGCTCAGCGGTCCCGACGACCACATCTGGTCGGCATGGAATCCGGCGGGCCGTGTCTTGGCGTCGTGCCACGTTGCCCAGGAATAAACCGGCCAGGCGAGACACGCGAGCAGGATCAAGATGAAGAACGTCCATGCTCCAGTCCGCTTGCCGGGTAACAGCCCGACCAGCGAAAACGCTGTGCGCTCGTCCTTTTCGCCCGTTGCGTCGGACACGGCTTCGGTCCGTTCGATCGCAATCGTCGCGTCGCCGTCTTCCATGGCGAGCGTCAGCAAATGGCCGCCAAAGCGCAACTCGGCCCCCCGGTTGGTATCGATTTCCGCGCGTTTGGTCGACCGGCCATCGACGGTAAAGCCAAGTCCACCCACAGTCTGCGCCAGCACGCGGCCATTGGGTAATTTGGTCAACGCGGCATGAAACGGCTCGACCGCCAGATCGGGCAGGTGGATGTCGTTGGAAGCGTCACGGCCAATGCCGATCGTCTCCTTTTCGATTGCCAAGGGCCGAATTATGACGCGTCCGTCGGCGGTGCGCGATATGGTTCGGATGATGAAGGTCATGGTTCCACCCTCACCAGTAAAAGAATACGGAAACGATGTGCGCCGTCAGCGCGGCGATCAGCGCGAACGTCATCGGCACATGGATGTACAGCCAGATCTCGAGCAGCGCGCGGATACGAAGATGCCGCCGGACTCGCGCCAGCATCGCCTCCTTCTTCTCGAGCAGGGCATCGATGCGTTCGAGCGGCTCCTCACCCAGCTTTGGCAGATACACCGTCTCTCGCCGGATCTCCGCCTGGGCAAGCCGGGTCGCGCATTTTGGATAGTGGCCGCTCAGTCGCGCCCATAATCCGCCACCAAAGGGGTCCTGCTCCAGCGAGCTTCGCACCAGTTCGGCATGCCGCTGATCGACCGGCTGCGCGGCCTCGTGCAACTGCCGGTCGATCGACCGCAGCCCCTCAAGCATCTGCGGTTCGGTTGTTTCGTCGCGGTTGTTCGACAGCGTTCGCGGCAACCATGAATAGGCGGTAATGCCGAACAGCCCCGACAAGATCACCACCATCATCAGCACATAGGCCAGCGTGTGGATATTCCAGCCGAACTGGAACCCGGTGTGCAGCGTCGCGATAACGATCAGGCTCAACCCAAGATAGACGTGTGCGGACGTCCAGCTTTTCAGCGACCAGCGCCCGCTGGTCATTGCGCGTTTTCGCACGCCCAGCATCGTCAGCCATAGGATCAGCAAGGCGCCGATCGTGCCCAGCGTATAGCCATACCACGATCCCCCGCTCGGTCGCGGCTTGGCATCCACGCTGATATAGACCAGCAGCGCGATCAGCGAGACGACACCCGCGATCTTTGCCCAGCGAAACCCGTTGTGGCGCAAAAATCCGTCATGGATTGCCGAACCGCGTAACCGGTTCTGGACAGAAACCCGCGTCGCCATCAGGCGTCGTCCCGTTCAAGCCGGGCAACCGTCAGGAACTCCTCCGGTGCCACGCGGATTGCTGCTCCGGTCGGGCAGGCGCGCACACAGGCCGGACCACCCTCGATCCCCGAACACATATCGCACTTGATCGCCTTCTTGGCCTTTTCGACCGTCGGATCGGCGTTGGCATAGGACCATTTCTTCGGCGGCTCACCCGGCCCCGGCCCCATTCCGAACAACAGCCAGTTCAGCAACGAAGGCTTTTTCGGCGGCTTCGCATCCATGCGGATCACGCCATAGGGGCAATTTCGCTGGCAATTCCCACAGCCGATACAGGTATCGTCGATGAAGACTTCGCCATCGGGTCCACGGTGGATGGCGTTGGGCGGGCAATCGGCCATGCAATGCGGATGCTCGCAGTGGCGACATGATGTCGGGACATGAAGATGGGCATAGGTGCGGCCCGCCTCACGATCGAGGCGCGACAGGCCCTCGTGCGAATCGGCGCAGGCTTTCTCGCAATTGTCGCACCCGACGCAGAGGTTTTCGTCGATCAGCAGGACGTCGGTCGCCTCGCCCACCCCCTGTTCGACCAGGAAGGTGGCGACGCTGGAATACATGTCGACCACGCCCGAGAAACTGTCCTTCTTGGCTTCGATGAACGCATTGACGTCTTGCCGCGCAGCCATGTCGCGGCGGGCTTTTTCCAGCAATTGCGGTTTTTCACCAAGCAGGGTGCGGAACGTGTCGCCGTTTAACTTGATGACTTCGGATTTGATCGCCGCTTTGACCGTCGCCGTGCGCTTGCCGCCCGCGAGCAGCGCCATTTCGCCGACATACGAACCCGCAGGCAAATAAGACAAAAACACCGGCTTCCCGCCAATCTTTTTCTCGACGACCATCGAACCGGTGCGGATGACGAAGATGTCCTCGCCCTCGTCGCCTTCGGTAATGACGTTCTGCCCGGCCTTGACCTGCACGACCTCGGCGTTCTCGACGACTTCGGCGACGTCTTCCTTGGTCAGGCCCGACCCGAACATCTGCAGCAACTGCCGCTCGATCGAGATCCGCGTAATGGCGCGCTTGGCAGCGGGAACTGAAGACTGCAGTTTCAGCGCGGCAGTGCGCGAAACCTCGACGCAGATCGCGTCCTCGGCGGCAATGATCGTGGCCCCGCGCCGTCGTCCCGAAATCAGCCCGACCTCACCAAAGATTGACCCGGTTTCGATGGGCACCGTGATGGCGGGGTTGGTCGGGTCGACCTGGACCAGCACCGATCCGCTGGCGATGGCGAACAACGATGATCCGGGGTCGCTGCGCGAAAAGATCGTGTCGCCCCGGCGATAGAAGCGCGCGTTCGAATCGAGCATGAACTCGCGCATCTGCAGTGGCGACATGCCTTCCAAAATCGACACGTTCGAACGCAACAGTTCGAGCCATTCGTCGACCGACCGCTTGCCCGGCAAGTCACGGAACTTGGCTTCGAGGATCGGCTCGTCGGCGGGTTTCAACGAGGTGTTGCCGTTGACGAACTCGACCACGTCATGGCCCTGGTTCATGCAATGCTTGATCAGCGGATATCCCGCCAGCGCCCCGATCACGAAGATGCCGGGTGCGGTCGTTTCAAACACGGGCGACAGTTTGGGAAAGGCCAGCCGGTCGCCGCTGGTGAATTCAATCCCCGATTCTTCGACAAACGCGCGTGGCGGCGCCGAACCCATGCGGGCGATGATGCGGTCGCAGCGTGACTTCACCTCGCCATCGCGCGTTTCCAGCGTGATCTCGCCAACCGCGACCCCTTGCGTATTGCACTCGGCATAGATCGTGATGCGCCCGGCGTCGCGCGCGGCCATCAGCGCCTTGACATTGGCATCCTTGGCGGTCGAAAACTCGGCAGACCGGTTGACCAGCGAGACGATATTGCCCTGCGCGACATCGGCGGCGAGGCCCAGCGCATTCTCGATGCCGGCATCGCCGCCACCGATGACAAAGATATGCTCGTCGTTATATTCTGCCGGATCGTCGAGTTGATACTGCACGTGCGACAGGTCGCCGCCAGGCACACGCATCAAGTTCGGATTACCCTGCGTCCCGATCGCAAGGATGACCGCTTCGGCCATGATGCTGGTGCCGTCGGACAGCGTCAGCCGATAGGGCGGCGCATGACGCTGCATTTCGCGCGTTTCGCTGCTGCCGTCGCGCGCCCGGACCACAATCTTCTGGATGCTGCCGGGGATTGGATCGCCCGTCCCCTCTATCTTTTTGACCTCCGCTTCCTTGCGGACGGTGACGCCATTGCGCTCGGTCTGCAGGTCCCAGGTGTCGAGCACCGCCTCGCGCTTGCCCGCACCGAAATCGAGGTCCGAACGCAGCACCAGCTGGCTCGGCGTCGCCATGACGTGCTTGCCCTTTTGATATTTGTAGATCGTGTCGGAGAGGTGCGAGGTCTTTTCCAGCAGGATGTGCGACAGGCCAAGCTGCGCGGCGCGCGACGCAGCGCTCAGCCCCGCGGGCCCCGATCCAACGATAGCGATCCGGAAAATGTCAGACACGGATCAAAGCCCCCCAAGCAACATAGATAAACACCCGCGCGCCTCGGTAACGGGCGAGCGATCTGCTTGATTTGGTTGCGACCCCGTGCCTAGTCTAGCATCGCCGCCGGATTGCGCTAGACCGCAAAACGAATTGAATTGGGGTGGGGAGCGTTAAACATGGCGTCGGCGGAATCGAAGACGAGTCGGATCGTCCTGATGGGTGCCGGATTGATCGCGGTGGCCGGGATCGGCACCGCAGTCTGGCGCGCGCAGCACAAGACCGTGCCACCTGCCCCGGTCGCCACCGCGACGCAGCCCGACGCCGCGACCATGATCGCACAGCTTGAGGCAAAGCTGAAAGCCAATCCGAAGGATGCCGAGGGCTGGCGGACGTTGGGCTGGTCGTTCTTCAATACCCAGCGGTTCGCCGAAAGCGCGACTGCCTACAAACGCGCGACCCAGCTTGCGCCCGAAAAGGCCGAATACTGGTCGTCACTTGGCGAAGCGCTCGTGCTGGCCGGACCCGGCGCGGTCGATCCCGACGCGAAGGTTGCGTTCGAGACTGCGGTGAAGCGCGACCCCTCCGACCCTCGCGCGCGCTATTATCTGGCGGTCGGCAAGGACATGGCGAGCGACCACAATGGCGCGATTGCCGATTGGCTGGCCCTGCTCGCCGCCTCGCCGTCCGATGCGCCCTGGGCAGCCGATGTGCGCAAGGCGATCGTCGACGTCGGGGCCAAGAATAAAATCGAGGTCGCTACCCGGCTTTCGGCGGTGAAGATGGGCCTGCCGGTTGCGGGCGTTCCCAGCATTGCCACCGCCGCGATTCCCGGCCCCACGCCCGACCAGATGCGCGCGGCTTCGGGCATTCCCAAGGGCCAGCAGGACGCGATGGTCGACGGGATGCTGGCCAGCCTTGCTGGGAAACTCGCCGCCAATCCCAAGAACGTCGATGGCTGGATCATGCTGATGCGGAGTCACGTCACGCTCGGGCAGACGGTCAAGGCGCGCGCCGCGTTCAAATCGGCGACTGCGGCCAACCCCGGCGATGCCCCGCGCCTGACGGCTGCGGCAAGGGAACTGGGTATCCCGACCTGACCCCGACCTTGCCAATCACGGCTCTTTCGCCCAAAGCGCAGGGCATCATGGCTACCGACTGGACCCCGACGAGCTGGCAGGCACACGAAGCCCGCCAGATGCCCCGTTATCCCGATGCGGATGCGTTCACGCGCGCCACCGATATGCTGGCCAACTTTCCACCGCTGGTTTTTGCCGGCGAAGCACGCGACCTGACTGCCGACCTTGCCCGCGTCGCGGACGGCAAAGCGTTCCTGCTTCAGGGCGGCGACTGTGCCGAATCCTTTGCCGAATTCCACCCGAACAACATCCGCGACACCTTTCGCGTCATTCTTCAGATGGCCGTCGTGATGACGTTTGCATCAAAGCTGCCAACGGTGAAGCTCGGACGCATGGCGGGCCAGTTCGCCAAGCCGCGATCGGGTGACTTCGAGGAGCAGGGCGGCGTTTCACTGCCCAGCTATCGTGGTGACATCGTCAACGACATCGCGTTTGAAGCCGCCGGTCGTGCGCCCGATCCACAGCGGATGGTTCAGGCATACAACCAGTCTGCGGCAACGCTGAACCTGCTGCGCGCGTTCAGCAACGGCGGCTATGCCAATCTGCATCAGGTCCATGCGTGGACTCACGATTTCATGGGTCGCAGCCCGTGGACAAAGCAATATCGCGACATCGCCGACCGCATCGGCGAGGCGCTCGACTTCATGGCGGCCTGCGGGATCAATCCCGATACCGTGCCGCAACTGAAGACCACCCAGTTCTATACCAGCCATGAGGCGCTGCTGCTCGGGTACGAGACCGCGCTGACCCGGCAGGACAGCCTGACTGGCGACTGGTACGACACATCGGCGCACATGCTGTGGATCGGCGACCGCACCCGGTTCGAGGGGAGCGCGCACGTCGAATATCTGCGTGGCATCGGCAACCCGATCGGCATGAAATGCGGTCCCACGCTCCAGTCCGATGAACTGCTGCGGTTGCTTGACACGTTGAATCCGGGGCGCATTCCCGGTCGCATGACGCTGATCACGCGCTATGGCCATGACAAGATCGAGGCGGGCTTGCCTGCGCTCGTCCGCGCCGTCCTGCGCGAAGGGCATCCCGTGGTGTGGAGCTGTGACCCGATGCACGGCAACGTCATCAAGGCATCGAACGGCTACAAGACGCGCCCCTTTGAACGCATCCTGGCCGAAGTGCGCGGTTTCTTTGCCGTCCATCGTGCCGAAGGAAGCTTCGGCGGCGGCATCCATATCGAGATGACCGGCCAGAACGTCACCGAATGCACCGGCGGCGCGGTCGATGTCACCGAACTAAGCCTCAGCGACCGGTATCATACGCATTGCGATCCGCGTCTCAACGCCGGGCAAAGCCTTGAACTCGCGTTCCTGCTGGCAGAGATGCTGAACCAGGAACTGGCCGAACGGCGTCGCGTGGCCGCCTGACGACCGTCGGCCTAGCGCCGCATAACGTGATGCGGGTCCGGAGAGCGATCCCCCGTCGCGTTCAATACCGGCACCGACGTTAACTGGCATTCGGGTTGGCGCGGTGCCGACCCCGCCGAAATATCCCTGTCCTACAACCGCCACTCGCGCGCAGGGTCTCGCGCATGAAAAAACCAGCCAGTCTTTCGCCCTTTCGTGCCGCGCTTATGGCCGATCCCATCCTCTTTACCCCGGTGCCCGTGGTCCGGCCGACCGCGCGCGGGTGGAGCGCCGATGTGCAGGTCGCCTTCATCGCCGCGCTGTCGCGTTGCGGGATTGTCACCGCCGCTGCCCGCAGTGTCGGGCGGACCGCGCGTTCGGCCTATGTGTTGCGTGCCCATCGCGACGGGGGCGAGTTCTCCCGCGCATGGGATGCGGCGCTGAAACTCGGCCAGGACGACGCGCATTTCGCGATCATTCGCGAATGTTTCGAGCCACAGCAGGTGCCTATCATCCGACGCGGCGTCGTCATCGGGACCCGCGCGATGCTGAACGAGAAACTGGCAATGGCGGCGGTGCGCAACCGGTTCGACAACAAGGCGCGAATCAAGCGGATGCCACCGCACGAAATCTGGGATTCACAGACACCGGCGGTGCCCCGCGAGAAGCAGCCTGAGGTCGAAGTTAAAGCCAAGCCAAAACCCAAGTCCAAGCCCGCCGTCATTCCAAAGCGCCCGTTGATCGGGCCGCGCATTCGCCTGCTGTAAGTAGGAAATTTTATGTCCGATTTACTGCGATTCCTGCGACTCTAGACCTTCACAGCCGTCGTCCGTCCGCTCCGCTCCAGCTTGCCCCAGCCAACCCACGGACCGCTGAGCGCTGCCCCGACCGCCCGGATCACGACCGAATACATGACCTGCCGATAGACGAACCTTTGCGCCACCAGCAGATGCGCCGGATAGCGGGTTTCGCGTTTCTCCAGCCAATAGGCGATCCCGCCGCACGCGACGTCGATCGCAGTAAATAACAACCAGTAAATCGCCATGCGCAGGACATCGGATTGCGTCTGCGCCCAGCCATGCTGGTGGACCTTGACCACGGTATTGATCGCGCTGAGCACGAGCGCCAGGTCGATGATCGGGCTGATCATTGCAAAGCCGATCTGGAAAATCCACGCCTGCGGGATGCCGACCAGCGCCAGCCCAGCAGGCTTGCGGTCGCGGATGATGGCGCGGTGTTTCCACAGGCATTGCAGCGTCCCGAATGCCCAGCGGAACCGTTGTTTGGCCAGCGCGCGCAGCGTCTCGGGCGCCTCGGTCCAAGCCACCGCCTCGATGTCATAACCGACCCGCCAGCCCGCCCGCTGGATCGCGATCGTTAGGTCCTGGTCCTCGGCCAGCGTGTCGACCGGATAGCCACCGACCGCATCCAGCGCCTGCCGCCGCCACGCCCCCACCGCGCCCGGCACCACAGTGATCGCATCAAATTGCGTCAGGGCGCGGCGCTCGAGATTTTGGGCGGTGACATATTCGATCGCCTGCCAGCGCGTCACCAGGTTGACCTTGTTCCCGACCTTCGCATTGCCAGCGACCGCGCCGATCAGGGGGTCGGCAAACCACCGTGCCAGCCGGGCAACGGTCTCTGCCTCGAATTGGGTATCGGCATCCAGCGCGATAATGACGTCGCTGTTGACCAGCGCCATGCCCTGGTTCAGCGCGCGCGCCTTGCCGCTGTTTGCCAACGTCAGCAACCGGACGCGGGGGTCCTCGCCGAACTCGCTGGCCACCACCGCCGACGTGCCGTCGGTCGATCCGTCGTCGATCACGATCACTTCGACCAAGACATCGGTACTGGCCAGCACCCGTCGGATCGAACTCGCAATCACCTTGGCCTCGTTGAACGCCGGGATCAGGACCGATACGAAACGTGTCGGATCAATGGGCGGCGCCACCGGGGCGTCCTTGTCAAAGCGCGACCTGATCGCGAGCCCCGCCATCAGCACCGCCCGCGCAATCCCCAGCGCAATCGCGAGGAAGAATACCCATTTGATCATCGCCATGAATGCGGCTGCGAACAGGAATACGCCGACGTCGGCCCGCACAGTCAGCAGATCGAGGCCTGTCAGCTGCGGCATGATCGCCTGCGGGCTGACCCCGGCCATCGTCGACAATGGCACGAAGCTATACCCCTTCGCGCGCAAACGATCGATGATGACGGGCAGCGCCGCGATCGTCTGGCTGCGATCGCCGCCACCATCGTGCAGCAGGATGACGCCCTCCGATTTTTCCGCGCTACCGTCTTCGACCTGCGCGATAGTTTCGTCGATGATCTGCTGAACACCAGGCCGCTTCCAGTCGCCCGGATCGACGTGCAGCCCGACGTTCAGGTAACCGTCCTGTTGTGCCAGCAGCGCCGGTATCAGTTCGTCAGTAGTCGTCGGTTCGGCATCCCCGAAATACGGCGCTCGGAACAACCGCATTGCCCGCCCGGTATAAGCTTCGACCAGACGCTGCGTAAAGTTCAGTTCGAGCCGGATTCCGGTTGGCGACACCTGTGCCATGTTCGGGTGGGTATAGCTGTGGTTGCCGATCTCGCTACCGCCGCGGAGTTCACGGTTCAGCAGTCCGGGCTGCGACAGCGCGTTCTCGCCGATGACAAAGAATGTCGCGGGCACTCGCTTTGCCTCCAGTATGTCGAGGATCTGCGGAGTCCAGACCGGGTCCGGCCCGTCGTCGAATGTCAGTGCAACCTTGCCCGGCAGGTAGCCGCTTCGCCGGACCACGAATGGTGTCGGCAGGTGGATGAACTGCTGGTCGCGAATGAGCTTGGACCGGTCGAACGAAACGTGCCGGACCCCGTCGGTTGGCGTGGCTTCGATCCGCAGCAACTCGCCATTGCCCTCGACATCGACGTTGCCGACCGGGCGAATGGTCGAGAGATTGGGCAGTTTGCCCGACTGGAAAGAGGCGAAAGCGGGCCATACCCCGGGATCCTCCGAACCGAGCCGCCATAGCGCCACGCCTGCGACGCCGACGCTGTCCGCCGCGCGCAACTGGTTCCACGCGCTTGCTGCATCGAGCATCCATATCGTGTGGACCGAACCGTTTTCTTCGTAGGAGAAAGTGGAATTCCCGCTCGCACGATCGAACGTGACCTTGGCATCACTGTCGTTAGCCGCCAGCCACGCCTCTTCGTCCGTCAGGTTTTCGGCAGTCCCATCATGCCAGTCATAGCCATAGTTGCCGATCGCAACGATGGCCTTGTCAGCGGGCACCTGGCGTAGCGCATTCTTCAGGTGGTTCACGAACCACATCTGCGACGCAATAGGCCCGGCGGGATAGCCCGGTGAATGTTCGTCATAGTCCATCAGGAACAATCGGTCGGCCACCTTGGCAAAGGCATCGAGCCGCCAGTCGGGGTCATCGACCGGCACCGCCAGCGTTACCAGCCAGCCACGCGATGCGAACGCCCTCTTGGTTTCGCCGATGAAGCGAAGATAATCGGCCTGCGCAGTTTTTGGCAGTTCCTCAATGTCATAAACCACGCCCGAGCCGTGCTGCCGCAGCACCAGCGCTTCGACGCGCTGCAACATCGCCGCGCGCCGCAATGGGTCGTGGAGGACCTGCGCCATCCCTGCGCCATCCCATTTGTCGTTAGCCGCATTCTGGACCATCGGTAGCACCTTTGGCCGGTGCGATGCCGCCATCAAGATGCGTTCGAGACCCGGATCATTCTCGACATGGACCTTCCGCCCGGCATCCGTGAAACTTGCCAGCGTCGGCACTAGCCAGTCGAGTTGGCCGATGTGGCGTTCGAGCGACGCCTTGCTGTCCGGATCCCACGGCACGTAAAAAGCGACGGTGATCTGGTTGACGGCAGTCGCAGCGGGGGTCGTGCTAGGCAACCAACTGCCGATCTGGCGACGCAAATGCCTGATCTGCTCGGGGATCGGTCGCGGCTGCCCGCGTTCGCGGATCGGCGTCAAAGCAGAGGGTATCGGTACCGAAACGACCGATGCGGCCAGCCCGATTGCGGCCAGCACGATCAGTGCCAACAGAAACGCAACCGTACGCAACGACCATTTTCGCCGCCGCCCGCTGGCGTCATAGAATATTGGTTGCTCCATCGTCATTCGTCCTTGCCCGGTCTTACCGTGATCGACCAGCCTTTAAGAGCGGCATCGGCGCAACGGGACTACACCGATGCCGCTCACAAGTGTGCCGGGTCGCTTGGGAGCGGATGACCCGGCCCCCGCTGAATGCACCGGATTTGGTGACGACGCCGTGGCCCGGACATGACAAAAACTTCATTTCGACGATCGCGACAATTCTTGACCGTATGGCTTAGGAGGCATAAGGGCGCGACACGCTTCGAAGGCCCCTTCGTCTAGCGGTTAGGACGCGGCCCTCTCACGGCTGAAACACGAGTTCGATTCTCGTAGGGGTCACCAACTTTTTCGTCCCTCAGCCTTCAATTGCGGTGGCCTGATTCAGCACCTCAGTCACTGATCGGTGACGAACGGCGGGCGGCTGAACCCTTTTTCCGCCCAGTATTGATACTCAACAGCGTTCCGGGGGTGGAACGTCCTGGGGGCACCGGACGTTACCGCATCTTCAGTCCAAGGATATGTCGATGCGCCACTTTTTCCCCGCACTCCTGACGCTCGCTATGATCGGAACTGGCGCGCCCGCGATGGCGGCCGCCGCCTCCCCTGCCGCGGTTCGGCTTGCGGATGGCGAAGTTGTGCGACAGGCGCGCCTCACGCGGGAAGCGGTGCAGCAGGGCGATGCGGCGACGATCGCCGTTGCGCGGGCCAAACTTCAAGCAGCGCGCGCTGCCGCGTGGGGGAAACGTCATCCGGCACGGGCACCAGCGGCACGCGTTGCGGTCAAATAAACGGGAGCGATGGTTTCCGGTTTGCTAACCTTTCGGTGCCACAAAGGCGCGAAAGCGAGCGCAAACCATGTGGCCTGCCCTGCGGCGGAAGAGTGAAAAGACGGCAAATCCCTGGCGCAAGACCCTCATCTGGGCTGCGGCCGTCGG
>NZ_JANXNX010000017.1 GCF_025353885.1 Sphingomonas sp.
GAATGCCCAAATTGTGGCGAGTTGAAGCGCCCGCACAATCTTTGCGATTCGTGTGGTCATTATAATGGCCGCGAAATTCTTTCGGTCGCTGGCTGAACCACGAAATTCCTAGCGGGGGCTCCGTTTTGACCGAAGGCCCACGGCCTGCCGAGGATTTGGTGGTTCCCAGATTGGCCATCGATGCGATGGGCGGCGACGAAGGGCTGGCAATCATGCTGGCGGGTGCGGCGCTCGCACAACGCCGCTGGCCCGGCCTGACCTTCCTGCTGGTCGGCGACCAAGCTGAGATACGTGCCGGTCTTGTCAAACATCCCGGCCTCGCCGCCGTGAGCGAGATTGCCCATGCGCCCGACGTCATCGGTGGCAGCGACAAGCCTGCACAGGCGCTCCGTCGCGCAAAAACGACATCGATGGGGATCGCAGTCGACGCCGTGAAGACCGGCAAGGCCGGTGCTGCGGTATCGGCGGGCAATACCGGCGCGCTGATGGCGATGGCCAAGCTGTCGCTGCGCACGATGCCCGGCATCGACCGTCCCGCGCTCGCAGCGTTGCTGCCCAGCCTCGGCGCCAATGATCATGTCATGCTCGACCTCGGAGCCAATACCGGCTGCGATACCCGCAATCTTGTCGAATTCGCCGTCATGGGCGCGGCCTATGCCCGGATCGCCATGGGCCTGGAACGCCCACGCGTGCGCCTGCTCAACATCGGCACCGAAGACTTGAAGGGCACCGATGCCGTGCGCGAGGCTGCCGGATTGCTGCGCCAGGCGACCGATTTGCAAATGGCATTCGAAGGCTTTGTCGAGGGCGACAAGATTTCGACGGGCGACACCGACGTCGTCGTCACCGATGGCTTTTCGGGCAACATAGCGCTGAAGACGATCGAGGGCACCGCGCGCTTCGTCACCGATTTGCTAAAGCGCAGTTTCCGCAGTTCGTTCCGCTCAAAGATGGGCTTCTTGATCTCGCGCCCGGCCACCGAATTGTTGCGCCACCACCTTGACCCCAACAATCACAATGGCGCGGTCTTTCTTGGCCTGAACGGTGTCGTCGTGAAAAGCCATGGCAGCGCGTCCGACAAAGGCGTGGCAAACGCGATCGGCGTTGCGGCAAAGCTGGTTGCAAATGACATCACCCGTCGGATCACCGACGATCTTGCGCACTTCTCCGCCTATCGCGCGCTGACGACGGCCAATGCCAGCGTCGCCGCCGCGCATTCTGGCACACCACGACAGGCGGTCGCTGAATGAAGCGTGCCGCCATTCTCGGCACCGGGTCGGCGCTGCCAGTCCGCTGTGTCACCAACGCCGAACTTGCCCTGACCGTTGACACGACCGATGCGTGGATCGTCGAACGCACGGGCATTAGAACGCGCTACATTGCTGGCGAGGGCGAAACCACCGCGACGCTGGCCGCCGACGCCGCCCGCCGTGCGCTTGACGCTGCCGGGATCGTGCCTGTCGACATCGACCTGATCGTGCTCGCCACCGCGACGCCCGACCAGACCTTTCCCGCGAGCGCAACCAAGGTCCAGGCCATGCTCGGCATCAACGATTGCGTCGCCTTCGACGTCGCCGCCGTCTGTTCGGGCTTTCTCTACGCGATGTCGGTCGCCGAAAGCATGATCCGCGCCGGGTCGGCCCGCACAGCGCTGGTCATCGGGTCGGAAACTTTCAGCCGCATTCTCGACTGGAAAGACCGTGGCACCTGCGTGCTGTTCGGCGATGGCGCGGGGGCGGTTGTGCTGGGCGCCGTCGATGGCCCGACCGACGGCGGACACGCTGACGCGCGCGGCGTACTGGCCACCAAGCTTCATGCCGATGGCCGTCACAACGATTTGCTTTATGTCGACGGAGGCCCCTCGACGACCGGCACCGTCGGCAAATTGCGGATGAAGGGGCGCGAGGTATTTCGTCACGCGGTCACCAACCTGGCCTCGGTCATGGGCGAAGTGCTTGCAATCGCCGGGCTGACCACCGACGACATCGACTGGCTCGTGCCGCACCAGGCCAATGCCCGCATCCTCGATGCGACGGCGCGCAAGCTGGGCCTGTCACCCGACAAGGTCGTCGTCACGGTGACCGACCATGCCAATACATCGGCCGCGTCGGTCCCACTCGCGCTCGACGTCGCAGTCCGCGACGGCCGCATCAAGGCAGGGGACATCGTCGTTCTGGAGGCGATGGGCGGCGGATTTACCTGGGGCGCGGCGGTCTTGCGCTGGTAATAAGCGCGGCCGATTAGTCACTTACGATTGACCTGCAAGGTCAGTCCGATAAGATACAATTTGAATTGGGCTATACCGATGGGACTGATAAATGCCTGACGCGGGAACATTAACCCGGGCGGATCTCGCCGAAGCACTGCACCGACATGTCGGCCTGAGCCGCGCCGATTCATCGCATATGGTCGAGGGTATCCTGCGGCACTTATGCGAAGCCTTGTCGAAGGGTGACAATGTGAAGGTTTCCGGTTTCGGCAGCTTCGTTCTCCGCGACAAGGGCGAACGCGTCGGTCGCAATCCCAAGACCGGTGTCGAAGTTCCCATCGCCCCGCGCCGCGTCTTGACCTTTCGCGCCAGTCAGATGATGCGTGATCGTATCGCCAAAAAAGCTTGAGGATTAAGGGATTAGGCCCAAGGTGGCCATAATGTTTCGCTGAGGATGGCTGAAGTTTGACTGACGGCAAGAGCGAGGGCGCATTTCGGACGATCGGCGAGCTATCGGGTGAACTGGGCGTGCCACAGCATATCCTGCGCTATTGGGAGACCCGTTTCCCCCAGCTTCGTCCCCTGACCCGCGCGGGCAACCGCCGCTATTATCGCCCGGAGGATGTCGCGCTGGCCCGCCGCATCCACCAGGCGCTGAACCATGACGGGTTCACGATCAGGGGCGTGCAGAAATTGCTGGCCGACGCGCCGGTCCCCATGGCACCGGCCGCCAGCCTGACCGGAGTGCGCGCGAAGTCACCCCCGGTTCCTGTCGACATTCTCCAGACGCTGACCAGTATCCGCGATCAGTTGCAGGCGGCACTGACGAATTAGGGCGCGGCTGCGCAGCACCGCAAACGACCATAAGGCGCACCATCCATGACCCGAACGCTCACGCTGCGTCTGTCCTGCGCCGACCGCCCCGGCCTGGTGGCAAAGGTCGCCGGTTTCCTGACGGAGCAGGGCGGGAACATCGTCGATGCCCAGCAATTCGACGACCGCCCGACGGCACGCTTTTTCATGCGCGTCGTGTTCGAGCTTGAGGGCGATGGCCAGGTCGACCCCTTGCGCACCGCATTCGCCCCGCTGGCGGTCGAGATTGGGGCGGAATGGACCTTGCGTGGCGCGGACGAACGCCAGCGCGTGCTCCTGATGGTCTCGCGCTTCGACCATTGTCTCGGAGATCTTCTGTATCGCTACCGGATCGGCGAGCTTGACATGGACGTGGTCGGGATCATCTCCAACCATCCCCAGCGTGCTTTGCACGTTTCGATGATCGGCGACATCCCGTTCCATTACCTGCCGGTGACAAAGGCGACCCGGCCTGCACAGGAGGCCGCGATCAAGCAAATCGCGACAGCAACCGGTGCCGAGCTGATCGTGCTGGCGCGCTATATGCAGATCCTGTCGAACGACATGGTCGACTTTATGGCCGGGCGCTGCATCAACATCCACCACAGCTTCCTGCCCGGTTTCAAGGGCGCAAAACCGTATCACCAGGCGCATGAGCGCGGCGTCAAGATGATCGGAGCCACCGCGCATTACGTGACCGCCGACCTGGACGAGGGGCCGATCATCGCGCAGGATGTCGAATCGATCAGCCATGCCGATACCCCCGACGACCTGATCCGCAAGGGGCGCGATATCGAACGGCGGGTGCTGGCGCAGGCGGTGGCCTATCACCTTCAGGACCGGGTGTTGCTCAACGGCGCGCGCACGGTGGTATTTCGGTGACTTACAACAATGATTGCATGGTGTATCCGCTTTGATACATGGACGTTGCGAAAAAAGTATCACTCCTTGGTGCACCGCGACACCCCTCCGTCGCGCAAGTGCGCGCCACCTCACCTCGCAGGAGAGGATTTTAGATGATCTCTCTTTCGCTGCAAATCCTCCCCCCCGGCGGGGGAGGTGGCGGCCCGCTTGGAAGGCATAACCGATGGAAGTACAAACATTCGACAGCGTGTTCGACGCTTCGGCAGACACTCCGGCAGAAGCTGCGAACATGAAGGCGCGTTCCGAATTGCGATCGGCGCTGACGGTGCGCGTCCGATCCTGGAGCCTCCCGCAAGAAGCGGCGGCAGGTCGGCTTGGCATCACCCGTCCACGTCTGAACGATTTGTTACAGGGCAAGCTGGCCAAATTCTCGCTAGATGCCCTGGTCAATCTCGCCACCGCGTCCGGGTTGGCCGTGCACATTCAGATTGCAGAAGCCGCGTGACAATTGCCGAGAAAACAGGCGCGCCGATTTAACAAAAGCCACCCCCTTTCCTTTCACCACACCTGCACCCAAATCCTTGCCCCTCCCGAACCACCCGGCTAAGGCAAAGGGCGATGACTTCGCCGATCCGTATCGCCCCTTCGATCCTGTCCGCCGACTTCGCCCGCCTGGGTGAGGAGGTCCGCGCGCTCGAGGCGGCGGGGGCGGACTGGATCCATGTCGACGTCATGGACGGGCATTTCGTCCCCAACATCACCATCGGCCCGGCCGTCGTAAAGGCATTGCGCCCGCACACGAAGCTGCCGTTCGACGTTCATCTGATGATCGCGCCGGTCGACGGTTTCCTCGATGCTTTTGCCGAAGCCGGGGCCGACATCATCACCGTCCATCCAGAGGCGGGGCCGCACGTCCACCGTACCGTCCAGCATATCAAGTCGTTGGGCAAGCTGGCGGGGGTTTCACTCAACCCCGGTACGCCTGCCAAAATGCTCGATTATCTGATCGACGATATCGACCTGGTCCTCATCATGAGTGTCAATCCAGGGTTCGGCGGCCAGAGCTTCATCGACAGCCAGCTTCGCAAGATCGAGGCGGTGCGCAAGATGATCGACAAGACCGGGCGCGACATCCGGCTGGAGGTCGATGGCGGCATCGACATGCAGACGGCGGTACGCGCGATTGCGGCGGGGGCCGATGTGCTGGTGGCGGGGACGGCGACGTTCCGGGGCGGGCCGACGGCCTATGCCACCAACATCGCCGGCCTGAAGAACGCGGGCCTGAAAAACAAAAACGAGGGCCTGAAAAATGAGGGCGTGCGGAGCGATGGCCAGCAGATTGCCGGCTTCCCAGACGCGTGACCCGGAAAGGCCCCAGCAAATCCGGGCCTCGAAACGCCCCTGACAATGACGCTGCCGTTGCGGCGGCCGACACGGTGGATGTCGAACCGACGAATGCGCAGATCGAAGTCGGCAAACGCCTGGTCCGCGTGGGCGGCGACAAGGGGCTGTCGCTGGGCGAACGCATATCCAATCATTTCCACCGGCTGACCTGGACGACGCCGCTCCACGCGCTGCGGCTGAAGGGGCGTTTTCCACTGAAGCTGCTCGCGGTGCCGACCGATCCGGTGCCGGGCAACCGCAACGCCGGGCAATGGCTGTTGTCGGGCACGATGCGCTGGCAGGGCGAAACTGTGGCGATCGACGACCTGGATATGTCGGGCGCAGGCTATTCCGCGGGGTTCAGCGACTATCTCCAGCGCTTCGAATGGCTGCGCGACCTGGCGGCGACGGGTGCCCGGGCGCAGGCGGCACCGGTCGCTGAACGGCTGATGCGCAAATGGCTGGCGGCGCACGGTGATCATGTCAGCGATGCGGCGTGGCGGATGGACCTGTGCGGCTGGCGGATCATGAACTGGGCGGCCCATGCCCCGCTGATCCTCTCATCGACCGACCTGATCTATCGGTCGGCGGTCCTCAACGCGCTCGCCCGCATGGCCCGGCATCTGGATCGCGGGGCCGACCGCGCGCCACAGGGCAATGCCCGGGTCGCCGCATGGATTGGCGTCGTGGCGGCAGGATTGCTGATTCCCGGCGGCGACCATCGCCTGTTGTTCGGAGAAGCCGGTCTGCAACGCGCGATAACCACGGGGTTCAGCGAGGACGGTGGCACGATTGCGCGCAGCCCGAATGATCAGATCGACGCCATCTTGCTACTGGCGATGCTGGCGCAGATCTATGATGCGCGTCGACGCGGGGCTCCCGATTTCGTCGAGACTATGAAGCTGCGCGCGGTCGCTGCCCTGCTCGGCATCACGATGGGCGACGGGGCGCTGTCAAGCTGGCAGGGCTCGGGACCGATCGCCGCCGAACGCATCGAACAGGTCGTGGCCGCCAGTGCGGTCCGCACCCGCCCGCTGCGGCAGGCGCGTGACTGGGGGTATCAGCGGCTAGCGGCGGGCGGCACCGTGATGGTGATGGACGCAGCGCCCCCGCCCGCCAGCCGATTTGGGGGCACGGGTTGTGCATCGACGCTGGCCTTCGAACTGTCCGACGGGGTTCAACGCCTGATCGTGAATTGCGGCGGCGCGGGCGGGGGCACGACGATTCCTGACGAACTGGCGCGCGGGTTGCGGACGACGGCGGCGCATTCGACGCTGACGCTCGGGGACAGCAATTCAACCGCGATCCTTGCCGATGGCAGGATGGGGCAGGGCGTCAACGCCATCGAGATCGACCGGCAGGAACTTGATGGGGGCAGTCGCATCGATGCCAGCCATGATGGCTATGCGCGGCGCTATGGCTTTATCCACAAGCGCACGCTGGCGCTGTCGGGCAACGGGCGCGAACTGCGTG
Source organism: Sphingomonas sp. (assembly GCF_025353885.1). Taxonomy (GTDB): domain Bacteria; phylum Pseudomonadota; class Alphaproteobacteria; order Sphingomonadales; family Sphingomonadaceae; genus Sphingomonas_O. The sequence goes on from NZ_JANXNX010000017.1 coordinate 6,782, forward strand.
GTGAGGATGCCCTGCTGCCGACGCCGCGCCGTCGTCGCCGGGTGTCGGGCGCAGCCTTTGCAATCCGCTTTCATTTGGCGCCGGGTGTTGAGGTGACGCCGACCGCCGATGGGCAGGCGGCGCTGCTGCGGATCGATCATGGGCCGTTGTGGCAGTTCCGCTGTCGGGGCGGCACCTTGAGTGTCGAGGAAAGCATTTGGGTCGATGCGGCCGGTCGACCGCGACCGACCGTGCAATTCGTCGTGGCGGGTGTTGCACCCCCCGGCGGGGCGAGCGTCGGCTGGTTATTGAAACGAGCAGGATAACATGACGAACATCACGATCAAGCGCGCGCTCCTGTCGGTGTCGGACAAGGCGGGGCTGATACCGCTCGGCCAGGCATTGACGCGACATGGCGTCGAACTGGTGTCGACCGGCGGGACCGCGCGCGCGCTCCGCGATGCCGGGCTGGCGGTGCGCGACATCGACGATCTGACGGGCTTTCCCGAGATGATGGACGGGCGGGTAAAGACGCTGCACCCGGTCGTCCACGGCGGCTTGCTGGCGGTGCGCGATAATGCCGAACACATGGCCGCGATGGCCGAACACGGCATCGGCGCGATCGATCTGGTCGTCGTTAACCTCTATCCCTTTGCCGCCACGGTGGCGAAGGGTGCTGGGCGCGACGAGATTATCGAGAACATCGACATCGGCGGCCCGTCGATGATCCGGTCGGCGGCGAAAAATCACGCGTTCGTCGCGATCGTCACCGATCCGGGCGATTATCGCGAGCTGATAACGGCGCTGGACGCTGAAAACGGTGCATTATCGCTCGAATTACGCCGGAAATACGCTGCAAAGGCTTATGCGGCGACCGCCAGTTATGACGCGATGATCGCCGGTTGGTTCGCAAGTGTCGACCAGAACGAGCCTTTCCCCGACACTTTGACGATTACGGCGACGCGCGCCGAAGTGCTCCGCTACGGCGAAAATCCGCATCAGCAGGCCGCGCTCTACACCACGTCGGGGGCTGCCCAGGCTGTGCAGGTCCAGGGTAAGTCACTCAGTTACAACAATTATGCCGACGCCGACGCAGCGCTCGACCTGATCAGCGAATTTCGCGACGGCCCGCCAACGGTGGTGATCGTCAAACACGCCAACCCCTGCGGCGTCGCCTCGGCCTCAACCTTGAAAAGCGCGTATTTACAAGCACTTGCCTGCGACACGGTGTCCGCTTTCGGTGGCATTGTCTGTGTAAACCAGATGCTCAACCAAGAGACGGCGGAGGCGATCACCGCGATCTTCACCGAAGTCGTCATCGCCCCCGACGCCGACGATGCTGCCCGCGCGGTGTTCGCCACCCGGAAAAACCTCCGCCTGCTCCTGACCGGCGACCTGCCCGATCCCGCCCGCTCCGCGATGACGTTGAAGACCATCGCTGGCGGTTACCTGTTGCAGTCGCGCGATGCCGGACGACTCGGCGAATTGAACGTGGTCACCAAACGGACACCGACCGAAGCCGAAATGGCCGACTGCCGCTTTGCCTGGACGGTCGCCAAGCACACCAAGTCGAACGCCATCGTCTATGCCAAGGACGGCAGCACCGCCGGAATCGGGGCGGGCCAGATGAACCGGCTGGAATCGGCGCGCATTGCCGCCTGGAAGGCACGCGACGCCGCCGACAAGGCTGGCTGGGCCACACCGCGAACGATCGGGTCGGCGGTCGCGTCCGACGCATTTTTCCCGTTCGCCGATGGCTTGCTGGCCGCGGTCGAGGCGGGCGCGACGGCGGTAATCCAGCCGGGCGGTTCGATCCGTGATGACGAGGTCATTGCCGCCGCCGATGCTGCCGGACTGGCGATGGTGTTTACAGGGATGCGACACTTTCGGCACTAACGCCGTCGCCAGCGCCCTTGCGCCGCAGCCGGAACAAGGCGCGGTCGTCGGGGCCGAAACCGAAATACCATAAGGTCACCAGATAGCTGCCCGCGATGGCCGGTATGCCGATCACCAGTTCGGCCCATTCAGGCAGGTATTCGGTCGCGGCCCAGCCAACCACCGATCCGACGATCGCTGCCCACAGCAGCGCGAACCGCCACCCGGTGACAGGGGCCTGCAACAGGCGAGATAAGAGCCGCGCCTTCAGGATCGACCCGAGTCCCAGCGCCAGCAGCAGCCCGAGCGCGGGCGCGGCCGCCTGGTAATAAAGCGGAAGCTGGCCACCGTTCGGAAACAGCCCCGGCAGCCTGATCTCGCGTGCGCCGAACAGCAGACCGAAACACAGCGCCGCCTCGATCCCGATTATAAGCAACGAGATCATCGCGTTACGCCCACGCGAAACATAGACGAGCGCCGATTCGGACACCGCCGCCGTTGCTGCCATGAACTCGGCCGCCAGCAGCAGCACCAGCGCCCCGGTCCCGGCCACGAAATTGGGGCCCACGACACCCATCACGGCTTCCCCCGGAATACCGATCATCAGCGCCGTCCCAAGCTGGGCACCGATGATCCAGAAGCCGACCTGGCTGACCTGTTCAGCCACCGCCCTAGTGTTTCCGGCGGTCAAATTCTGGCTGATGATGGGCGCTAAGATCGTGTCGAAACTGGTCTTCAATTTCTGCGGGATCGACGCGATTTGCTGCGCTACCCAGTAGACGCCGACGGCGGCGGGCGGCAGGAACAGCCCCAGCATCGCGACGTCGATGCGTCGTGACGCCCATTCGATGGCATCGGCGGCGGCAAGCGGGGTGTTTTGCCGGGCGATATGGTAGATCAGGTCGGGCCGGGGCCGCCACAATCTCGGCCAGCCATAGCTTTTGACCAGCGGCACGATTGACGCGACGAACGCCGCGATCATCGACAGGACATAGGAAATAATCAGGCCGTCGCGCGTCGTCAGGAAGGCCAGCGCAAAGGCGGCAATCCCCAGCGTCCACGGCTCCACGATCGAACGCGCCCGCACGGTGGCCCCGACGTCGAGCCGATAGGCCAGCGCCGACAGGGCAACGTCGGCGGCGGCTATCAGAATAATGACCAGCGGCAGCAGCCGGTCGAGGCCGTTCATCGGACTGTTGGGAAACATCAATTCGGGCACGGCAATCAGAAACCCGCCGATCACAAGCGAGGCCAGCACGCATACGATCAGTGCATCCCAGACCTCATGCGCGTGGTCGCGATCGCTTTCGGTCAGTTGCTTGGCGAGCCCGCGCCGAAGTCCCATCGTTGCCAGCTGCGCAGCAAATTCGACGACGATGATCGCATAGGCGAACCGGCCCAGCGCATCGAGTCCGTACATACGTCCGGCGATGAACAGGAACGGAAAACGGGCGGCCAGACGCAGCAGAAAACCGATGAAGTTGGTCCGACCACCGCGTGCCAGCGTGGCAAGATCGGCGTCGGACGCAGCGATGGTCAATGCAGTTCCCGTTCGTTCCGCCTCCCCGGCAGATACGGATAACTGTTGGCCATGGCTTCAAAGCTGTGCGTCAATGTGCCGTGCCCCAGCTTTTTCCCGTGCCGATCTCAACGCCCAGCGGCACCGAAAGTTCGACCAACGGTTTAGCGGCATTTGCCATGACGTCACGGATTACCGCGCTGGCCGCCTCGACGTCGTTCTCAGGCAATTCGAAGACCAGTTCGTCGTGGACCTGCAACAGCATCCGGACGCCCGGCAATCCCGCTTTTGTCAGCGCGGGCAGCATCCTGACCATCGCGCGCTTGATGATGTCTGCGCTCGTGCCCTGAATCGGAGCATTGATGGCCGCGCGCTCGCTGCCTTGGCGTTCGGCCTGGTTCGACGACTTGATCCGCGTGAAGTGCGTCTTGCGACCGAACAGCGTCGTCGTGAAGCCGCGTTCGCGCGTTGTCTCAAGCGTTTCGGCGATGTAGCGATTGATGCCCGGAAACCGTTCGAAATAGCGGTCGATCATCGCCTGTGCCTCGTCCGCCGTGATACCAAGCCGTCCGCCAAGACCCCAACGCGAAATACCATATAGTATCGAAAAATTGATCGTCTTTGCCCGCCCGCGCGTATCGCGATTGACCTCTCCGAACAATTCCATCGCGGTCAGACTGTGAATGTCGTCACCGTTGGCAAACGCGTTCTTCAAGGCAGGGACGTCGGCCATGTGCGCCGCCAGCCGCAATTCGATCTGGCTATAGTCGGCGCTGAGCAACACATGGCCGGGTTCGGCGATAAAGGCCTCGCGGATCCGGCGCCCGTTTTCGGTGCGGATCGGAATGTTCTGAAGGTTCGGGTCGTTCGACGACAACCGGCCGGTTTGCGCGCCGCTCAACGAATAGCTGGTGTGGACACGACCTGTCTCAGGGTTGACCTGTTGCTGCAACGCATCGGTGTAGGTCGACTTCAGCTTGGCGATCTGCCGCCAGTCGAGCACCTTTCGCGCGATCGGCACCCCTTGCGCCGCCAGTCGTTCCAGTTCGGTCGCGTCGGTGGAATGCGCGCCGGCTTTGCCCTTGCGACCGCCCTTCAGGTCCAGCTTTTCGAACAGGACTTCACCAAGCTGTTTTGGACTACCGACAGCAAACTTGTGCCCGGCCAGTTCGTGGATTTCGGTCTCGAGCGCCGCCATCTGATACGCAAATTCGGATGACAGCGCGCGCAATTGCCCTGCGTCGACCTTCACCCCCTCGCGCTCCATCGCCGCGATAACTGGCACGAGGGGGCGGTCGACACGTTCATAAACGACTGTAGCGGCCTCGCGGGACAAGCGGGGTTTCAGGCGCCTCCACAGGCGAAACGTGACGTCAGCATCTTCGGCGGCATAGCGGGTCGCGTCGCGCAACGGCACCTGGTCGAAGCATAGCTGGCCCTTGCCCTTGCCGCAGACCTCGGAAAAAGGGATAGCCTTGTGGCCCAGATGCTGGAGCGCAAGCTCGTCCATGCTGTGATTGAACTGGCGACCGGCATCGAGTGCAAAGCTGATCACCAGCGTGTCGTCGAACGGCATGACGTCGATGTCGTGCCGCTTCAGGATCGTCATGTCGTATTTAAGATTGTGAGCGATCTTCAGGACGCTCGGGTCGGCCAGCAAAGGGCGCAGCCGATCAAGCGCAACGGTCATCGGCATCTGCGCCGGCTTTTCCGAAAGCAGGTCGGAACCGCCATGGGCAAGCGGGACATAGCAAGCGAGGCCGGGCGCCACGCACAGGCTGAACCCGATCAGCTTGGCCTGTGTCGCATCCAGCCCGTCGGTCTCTGTATCGATCGCCACGATGCCGCTAAGCGTGGCCACCTCGATCCACTGGTCGAGTTTTTCGACGGTCGTGACGCATTCATAGGCGTCGAGGTCGAACGGCGTGTCGTCGACGGGGTCCGGCGCGGGCGCGGTGGTTGCAGCCGACGGGACGATGGCCGCCCCCGCATTCAGCTTGGTCAGCAGAGACCGAAAGCCGTGATGCTCCAGGAAGGCGCGGAGCGGCGCGTCGGGAATACCCTTCAGCAGCAAATTTTCGAGCGGTTCGGGCAGCGGGCGATCGCAGACCAGCCGGACCAGTTTACGCGACAGTCTGGCGTTGTCGGCATGGTCGATCAAATTGTCGCGCAGCTTGCCAAGCTTCATCGTCGAGGCTGCGGCCAGTACCGCCTCCAGCCCGCCGTGTTCGATGATCAGCTTTGAGGCGGTTTTTGGACCAACGCCGGGAACGCCGGGCACGTTGTCGACACTGTCGCCCATCAACGCGAGGACGTCGCCGAGCAATTCGGGACCGACGCCGAACTTTTCAACGACATAATCGGGTCCGATCCGCCGGTTGTTCATCGTGTCGAGCAGGTCGAGACCCGGTTCGATCAACTGCATCAGATCCTTGTCGGACGATACGATCGTGACCGCCCAGCCCGCCGCCAGCGCCGCCTTCGCATAGCAGGCGATGATATCGTCGGCCTCCAGTCCTTCGGTTTCGATACAGGGTATTGAAAATGCTCGCGTGGCGTCGCGAATCATCGGGAACTGCGGCACCAGATCTTCAGGCGGAGGAGGCCGATGAGCCTTGTACTTGTCGTACATATCGTTGCGAAACGTCTTAGACGACGCATCGAGGATGACCGCCATGTGTGTCGGCCCATCCTCACGATGAAGCTGTTCGGCCAGCTTCCAGAGCATCGTGGTATAGCCATAGACCGCGCCGACGGGCTCGCCCCGAATGTTCGTCAGCGGCGGGAGGCGGTGATAGGCGCGGAAGATATAGCCCGAGCCGTCGACAAGGTAGAGATGAGGGGTGGACATATCCGGTCACGGATAGCGGCTGCGGACGGTATGGCAAAGCCCCGGTTTACAGGGCAATGCGGGGGCCGGGGTTGCAGCCAAAGCGGCGCGGTCATAGGCAGTCGCGATGCAGCTGAAAATCGTGCTCGCCCAGATAACACAATCGGTCGGTGACCTGGGCACCAATGCGACCCGCATGCGCGACATCCGCGCGCAGTTTGCCGATGCCGACCTGATCGTTTTCCCCGAACTGCAACTTATCGGTTATCCGCCCGAAGACCTGGTGCTGAAACCCGCGCTGATCAACCGCGCGGCAACGGAGCTTGCGAATCTTGCGCTGGTTACCGCCGATGGCGGGCCGGCGCTGCTGGTGGGGTCGGTGATAAGGATCGATGGCGCGCTGTATAATGGCGTCGCGCTGCTCGACGATGGCAAGGTCGCCGCGGTGCGGACCAAACACGAACTGCCGAATTATGGCACGTTCGATGAAAAGCGCCTGTTTGCGGCAGGCCCCTTGCCCCAGCCCATCGATTTTCGGGGCGTCCGCATCGGTGTCCCGATCTGCGAGGACATCTGGTTTTCGCGCGTCACCGATCATCTAAAGGCGCAGGGAGCAGAATTGCTGATCGTGCCGAACGGCAGCCCCTATGAAATCGACAAGGACGATCTTCGCGTCGATGGCGTGGCGATGGCGCGCGTGCGTGAAACCGGCCTGCCGCTTGCCTATCTGAACCGGACCGGGGGGCAGGATGAACTGGTTTTCGATGGCGCCAGTTTTGTGCTGAACGGTGACGGATCGCTGGCGCACCAGTTTCCCGACTGGGACGAGGCGCTGGTCGAAACCGTGTGGACAAAGGGTGCCGGGGGCTGGACGTGTGTGCCGGGGTCCATCGCGACGCTCGATCCTTATCCCGCCGATGTGTACAGCGCGATGGTTGTCGGCTTGCGCGACTATGTGAATGCCAACCGGTTCCCAGGAGTCGTGCTGGGGCTTTCGGGTGGCATCGATTCAGCGCTGTCGGCAGCGGTCGCGGTCGATGCGCTCGGGGCCGACCGCGTCTGGTGTGTGATGCTGCCGTCGCGCTTCACCGCCGATATTTCGACCAGCGATGCCGCAGAATGTGCGCGGATGATGGATTGTCGGCTCGATACGATCCCGATTGCCGAAGCCATGACGGCATTCGATGGCATGTTGAGTGGCGTGTTCGAAGGACGCGCGCCCGATTTGGCCGAGGAAAACATCCAGTCGCGGATACGCGGGCTGACACTGATGGCGATCAGCAATAAATTCGGGCCGATGCTGCTGACAACGGGCAACAAGTCCGAAATGTCGGTGGGCTATGCGACGATCTATGGCGATATGGCTGGCGGATATTCGGTGTTGAAGGACGCCTACAAGACGACGGTGTTTGCGCTGTCACGCTGGCGCAACGCCAACCGACCGCGCTTTGGCCTTGGTCCGGACGGGCCGGTCATGCCCGATCGCGTTATCACGCGACCCCCGTCCGCCGAACTGCGCGACGACCAGAAGGATTCGGATTCGCTCCCCCCCTACGACATCCTCGACTCGATCCTGCACGGACTGGTAGAGCAGGAATTGTCGGTCAGTGACATCGTGGCAAAGGGGTTCGATCATGACGTCGTCGCGCGGATCGAGCGACTGCTGTACGTCGCGGAGTACAAGCGGCGTCAGTCACCCCCCGGCGTGAAGCTTGGCGCGCGCAACTTCGGGCGCGACCGGCGCTACCCGATCACCAATGCGTTTCGCACGATATGAACGTGGTCACCCGTTTTGCGCCTTCGCCCACGGGGCGGCTGCACGTCGGCAATATCCGGGCGGCGCTGCACAACTGGTTGTGGGCGCGCAAACATGGCGGGCGCTTCCTGCTGCGCATCGACGATACCGATGCGGCACGATCAACCGAAGCGTTCGTCGACGCGATCCGCGCCGATCTCGACTGGCTGACCCTGACCCGCGATGGCGAGGCGCGCCAGTCCGAACGCTTTGCCCTGTACGAGGCGCAGTTTGAACGGTTGCGCACGGCGGGGCGGGTCTATCCGGCGTATGAAACGCCGCAGGAGCTTGACTTGAAGCGCAAGGTGCAACTGGGTCGGGGTCTGCCGCCAGTTTATGATCGCGCCGCCCTGACGCAAGTCCCGCCAACCGACCGCGCGCCGCACTGGCGCTTCAAGCTCGACCACGACACGCCGATCGCGTGGCACGACATGGTGCGCGGTGAGCAGCGGTTCGACCCACATCTGCTCAGCGACCCGGTCGTGCGCCGCGCCGACGGGTCATGGCTGTACCTGCTGCCATCGGCGATCGACGATATCGACCTGGGCATCACCCATGTCGTTCGCGGCGAAGACCATGTTTCGAACACCGCAGCCCAGCTGCAAATGTTTGCCGCTATGGGAGCCGATAGCCCGGCGTTCGCCCATGAAGCCTTGCTGGTCGGCAGCGAAGGCAAGCTGTCGAAACGTCTTGGCGCGCTTGGCTGCGATGAACTTCGGGCTGACGGGATCGAACCTATCGCTCTACTGGCGCTGCTCGCCCGGCTCGGCACGAGCGATCCCGTCGAGCCGGTTATCGAACCCGCTCCACTGATCGAAGCCATCGATTTTACCCGGTTCGGACGCGCGCCCGCGCGGTTCGATAGCGCCGAACTTGCGGGGCTCAGCGCCAAGATTCTGCATCGTACCGAATTCGAGAGTGTCATGGACCGGTTGCCCGATGGCATGGATGCCGCGACCTGGCTGACAATCCGACCGAACCTGAAGACCGTCAGTGAAGCAAGTGATTGGTGGAAAGTCATAGAAGGACCAATCGCCGCAGCGCCCGATGTCGACGACCGCGACTTTCTGGACCGAGCTGCCGAAATTGCCGCCACGATCGACTGGTCCGACGACCCTTGGCAGACTCTGACTACAGCGTTGAAAGCGGCCACCGGCCGAACGGGCAAGACCTTGTTCCTCCCGCTCCGCCGGGCGTTGACCAACCTCGATCATGGCCCCGATATGGCGACGTTGCTTCCACTTATCGGGCGCGATCGCGCGCTGGCGCGCCTTAACCTAAGCTAATGTTGCGGCTCCTGCGGATACCACGCTGGACACGAGATATCTCAGCATGAACCGTCAGGGTGTTGAGAGGGGCTGGCGGTGGTCCCCATGTCAGCCTATCTTGGTACCATGGCTATCCTCCCGCGTCCCTCCTCCCCGCGCGTCGCATGGCGCGATGCCGTCTCATTCATGCGCCAGCGACGGCCGCATCAGATCGTTTTCATGGCGTTGGCGATTGCAATCCCGCTCCTGGTGATCGGCGGGTTCGTCAACGAATTCAACCGAACGCCCGCATGGAAAGAGCCCGAGGTCATGTATGTCCAGCAATGGACGGCCGAGCGCACGCGCGCAGAAGTCGCCGCCCAGCAAAAGCGTGATCTGCCCGGTGAACTGGCCGAAAGGAAAAGGATAGCCGATTTCCAGGCCGAACGCCGCGCGCAATTCAAGCGGGCGCGCGATGCGCTGCGCAATGTCGGCATCGGATCATAAACAACCGCATGATGGGAGCCGCGCTCGCGCTGGGTGAGCGGGGGCGTGGCCGGACTGCTCCCAATCCCAACGTCGGCTGCATCATTGTAAACGACGGACACGTCGTCGGACGCGGCTGGACACAGCCGGGGGGTCGTCCTCATGCCGAAGCCATGGCCCTCGCCCAGGCCGGAAGCGCGGCGCGCGGTGGCACGCTCTATGTCACGCTGGAACCCTGCGCCCACGCCAGCGATCGCGGCCCAGCCTGTGCCGACCTGATTGTGGGGAGCGGGATAGCGCGCGTCGTGGCAGCGCTGCGTGACCCCGATCCGCGCACCGATGGAACGGGGTTCGATCGGCTTCGCGCGGCGGGTGTCGTCGTCGAAATCGGCGTGGGCGCGGATGAGGCGCAGTTGGCTATGGCGGGTTTTCTGACACGCTGCCGTCATGGTCGTCCTTATGTCACGTTGAAACTGGCGCTTTCCCTCGATGGCTGCATTGCCCTGTCCGATGGCGCAAGCAAGTGGATCACGGGTCCGGCAGCGCGCGCGCACGGCCACCTGCAACGCGCGCGATCCGATGTCATCCTAGTTGGGCGTGGGACCCTGAACGCCGACCAGCCAACACTCGATGTCCGCCTGCCCGGACTGGAGGATCGTGGTCCGGCGCGGGCACTGCTGACGCATGGCGCGGCACCCGACCGATGGCTGGAGGTTCCCTCGCCCGAAGCGATTTCGACGCTGCCGGGGAACGATTTGCTGGTCGAAGGGGGCGCGGGCGCGGCCACCGCGTTTCTGAAGGCTGATCTGGTCGACCGGCTGATGATCTACCGTGCGCCGATCGTAATCGGGGGACGGACTGCCTTGCGCGAACTCGGGCTTGCCGACCTTGCGAACGCCCATCATTGCTGGCGTCCGTTCGATTCACGCATGCTTGGCAATGACCGGCTCGACATCTACGACAGGGCTCGGGAGTAATCATGTTTACAGGAATCATCACCGACCTCGGGACCGTTCGCAGCGTCGAGGCGCGGGGGGATGTTCGCCTGGTGATCGCGACGGCTTATGACCTGTCCTCTGTCGATCTGGGCGCATCGATCGCATGTTCGGGAGTGTGCCTGACGGTGGTAGCAAAGGATGCCGACAGCTTCACCGTCGATGTGTCCGCTGAAAGCGTCGGTCGCACGGCCCCGGCCATGTGGTGCCCGGGGGCGCGGCTGAACCTGGAACGGGCGTGCAAGGTCGGCGACGAACTGGGCGGCCACATTGTCACGGGTCACGTCGATGGGGTCGGCGCGATTGTCCAAGTCACCCTTGACGGCGATTCGCGACGGATCATGATATCGGTGCCCGCGGGCATCGCGCCGTTCGTGGCTGAAAAAGGGTCGATCACGATTGACGGCGTTTCGCTGACCGTCAACGGGGTCGCGGATCAGCCCGACGCAACCGCCAATTTCAACGTCAATATCATCCCCCATACCGCCGAAAAAACGACCCTCGGCGCGCTGCGAATCGGCGACACGGTTAATCTGGAGATCGACGTGCTTGCGCGGTATCTGGCCCGCATGCAGCAGGCAATGGCCCACCGCCGAGCCTGACTTAGCCGAGCCGGCGTGCCTTCAAAAAAGCGGCCACCGTCGGCCCGACATCATCCCGCGCGAGCGCCAGTGCGATGTTGGCCGTGATAAACCCGGCCTTGTCACCACAGTCGAAACGCTGGCCATCGAAAGCCCAGGCGTGAAAGGCCTGTTTGCCGATCATCTGTGCCATCGCATCGGTCAGCTGGATTTCGTTGCCCGCGCCCCGAGCCTGGGTTTCCAGCACGGCCATTACCTCAGGCTGCAGGATATAACGGCCCGGTATCATCAAATTGGAAGGCGCTGAACCTTGGACGGGTTTTTCGACCAGCCCGGTGACTTCCACCAACTGGCCATCAACACGTCCCGGCGTGATGATGCCGTATTTCGAGGTTTCCGGCGGGGGCACCTCATAGCCGCAGACCAGATTGCCGCCGACTTTCTCATAAGCAGCGACCATCTGCGCCATGCAGCCCGGCGCGCCGACCATCAATTCGTCGGGCAGGAATATGGCAAAGGGTTCGTCGCCGATAACATGGCGTGCGCACCAGACGGCGTGGCCGAGCCCGATCGGATCCTGCTGGCGCACGTAGATGACTTCGCCGGGCCTGAACCGGGTATCCTCGATAGCGTCGAGCGACTTGCCACGCGATGTCAGAAGGTTTTCGAGTTCAAATGAAATGTCGAAATGGTCCTCGATCGCGGACTTGCCGCGACCGGTGACAAAGATCATCTGCTCGATGCCCGCCTCGCGCGCCTCATCAACCGCATATTGGATCAACGGACGATCGACAACCGGCAACATCTCTTTCGGGATGGCCTTGGTCGCCGGCAGAAAGCGCGTTCCCAATCCACCGACCGGGAAAACAGCCTTACGTATCTTTTTCACGAATTAGCCCCCAAAAGTTATCAATCGGATTCTGGTTGCGGACCCTCGTGCTTCACGACCGGCTCGCCATCGCGCTTTTCGCGATTGGTATAAAGCAGGGCTGCCACCAGCGCCGCAGAGCCGATTCCCATGGCAGCACCCGCCGCCACCCA